>NZ_JAMYKW010000005.1:0-250020 GCF_040317555.1 Mesorhizobium sp. M1406
ACGGACCGGTCGAGCGCGACCACGCGTTCAAGGGCCTGTCCTTCATCCATCCCGAGCGCTTCGAGGAGGACGGCTGGTCGCCGCCGGGCTTCACCGCCTTCGTCTCCTCGATCATCGAGTCCGGTGTCGACCCGAGCCGCATGGACGGCATCCGGTCACAGCTCAAGTCGATCGGTCTCGAACCCTATGACTGCCTCAACCCCGGCCTGATGGATTATATCGCCACCTGGACGGCGAAGAAGTCCGGCGCCTTGCCGGCATAATCCGCATTGCCGCGACGGGAGCGGTTTATCGGGGCGGTCGCGCCGATTGCGATCACCGGCGCAGCGGTGCCGGAGATCGCAACGACTACCGGCGTAGTCCTGCGCGACGTCACTGCGCGGGAGCACAAGCCGACAAGCCTGCGCTCGGCCGCCATCTTACGGCCGACGCTGGCGACGTTCGGGCGCGTCCGGCCCCAATGCTTTCACAATGAAATCAACCGTTTGTTACTTGAACTATCATTCTGCTAAAGGCAGTTCGCAGGGTCAGAGGGAGACCGATAGACCCCCGTCGACCGCCAAAACATGTCCATTGACGTAGGCGGCAGCGTTGGACGCGAGAAACACCACCGCTCCGCCGAGTTCCTCAGGTTGAGCCCAGCGGCCAGCAGGGGTTCGTGCCTCGACCCATTTGGTAAAGGCCTCGTCGTTGATGAGCTCGGTGTTGAGCTCGGTGGCGAAATAGCCGGGAGCGATCGCGTTGATGGTGATGCCGTGACGGCCCATCTCGGCGGCAGTCGAGCGTGTCAGTCCATGCAACCCCGCCTTTGCCGCCACATAGGCGTGAATGGTGGGGCGGCCAAGGATCGCTGCAACCGATCCAGTGTTTATGATGCGCCCGAATTTGTTCGGCAGCATCAGGCGCACCGCCTCGCGCATCATTCGGAAGCAGGCCGAAAGATTGACCGCGATCACGCGGTCGAAGTCCTCGTCCTTCCATTCAACCAACGGGCTGCGATGCTGGATGCCGGCGTTGTTGATCAGGATATCGAGGCGGCCGTGGCGTTCGACGATCCCTTCAAGGGCCGCCCTTGAGGTCACCGCGTCCGCGACATCGAACGGCAGGGCTTCGGCTCCGATTTTTTCAGCCGCCGCGGAGAGGGTGTCCATGTCGCGCGCATTGACAATTACCGTTGCGCCGTTTTCCGCAAGCGCCTTGGCCATGGCAAAGCCGAGGCCACGCGAAGCACCCGTCACCAATGCGACCCGGCCCTTGAGCGAGAACATTTCCGACATTGAAACCCCTGGAGCGAGATAAGATGACAATGCAGCAGCAGTCTAACCGCACCTCGCTTCAATGAAAGGGCGGGAGTTTCCTCCCGCCCGAACGCACTATTTGGCGACGCAGGTATCGGCCGTCTGCGGCGTGCAGACGTCGAGGCCTGTGTAGGTCGGATCAGCCGGGGGCGCCTTGCCGTCCTTCATGTCCTTCAGTGCCATCATCGTCTTGTAGCCCATTTCGAACGGCCGTTGGCCGACCTGGCCAAGCGAGAGCCCTTCCTTCATCTGGTCGATCTGCACGGGAAGCGTGTCGGCGACGACAAGGGCCAGCGCTTTCGAGGCAATCTTGTCCTTGTACGGTGCGACTGCGGCGCGGTTGGCATCAGGAATGAACTGCGGGAAGCCACCCGTTGGGATGAATGCGTCGAGGTTCGGATTTTTCGCCATGATGTCCTCAAACTGCTGCACCGAAAGCGGGAAATCATCGTTGGTGTAGAGCGGACAGCCTTCGATTTCGGTCCAGCCATTCTGGCCCGTCAGCCGGTCCCCGGGCGAGGCCGCCGATTTGGTGCCCGAAAGCGTATCGCGAATGCCCTGCATGCGTTCATTATGGTTGGCCGCCGCCGCGCCGCCCGACTGGATGCAGATCGTGCCGCCTTTAGGCTTGACCTGCATGGCAAGCTTGGCAAGGTTCACGCCGATCTCATAGTTGTGGGTGCCGATATAGGCGACGCGAAGATCCTTGTTCTCGGGCAGCAGGTCGGAGTCCCAGGTGAGGACCGGGATGCCGGCTTCCTTGGCGGCCTGCAGCGCAACCGCCATCGCCGCGGCGTTCGATGGCGACACGGCAATGCCGTCCACCTTCTTGGCCACGAGATCCTGCACGATCTGCACCTGCTCGTCGCCGCCGCCATGCTCGCCGGGGCCGATATACATGCATTCCAAGGCGCCCTTCGATTCGGCTTCGGCCTTCTTGCAGCCGTCGCGTGCCTGGTCGAAGAAAGGATTGTTCATGTTCTTCGGTACCAGGGCGAAGGTATATTTCGCCTGGGCACCGGAAACGGCGAGCACCATTGCGCCAAGCGCCACGGCCGCCATCAGCAGAGTTTTTTTCATTTTGACGTCTCCTCCTAGCTGGAATGCCCCGTAGGCCTCCCGCCGGCGGGGTTTTCTAGCGGCTTTTTTTGGGCATCAAGGCTGCCAGCCAAGCGGCGAGAATCGATTTGCCGCCGGTTTGCATGCCCAAAAGAACCGCGAGAACGATGAAGCCGCCGACGAAGGCGCCTTGCCAATTTGAATCGATGCCGGCCATCAGCAGCGCATTCCTGATCACTTCGAGGAACGCTGAACCGATGATCGCGCCGAAGGCCGTGCCGGCTCCGCCCATAAGGCTGGCTCCGCCGATGACCGTCGCGGCAATCACGCGCAACTCGTACCCCTGGCCCATGGCATTGATGGCCGAGCCGTTGTAGCCGAGGAGCAGGAGTGAGGCGACCGAAGCGGTGAAGGCCGAGAAGACATAGGCCTCGAATTTGATCCAGTCGACCGGCACGCCGGTGAGCCGCGCCGCCTCCTCATTGCCGCCGATGGCGAAGAGATGTCGGGCCCAGGCGGTGAAATTGAAGACGAAACCGACGATCAGGGCCAGAATCACCATGGTCCAGAACTGCGATGACAGTTCTGGTATCCAGTGCGGTGCCCAATCCTGCGGTCCATGCAGCGGCCATCTCGCCTGGCCGATCGCCTTTACGATCGGAGCATCGGGCCCGAATTGGTAGAGCATCTGGTTGGCGGAGAATACGACCGCCAGCGAACGCGCCGCGGATAGCATGCCAAGGGTGACGACAAAGGACGGCATTCCGACATAGGCGACGAAGAATCCGTTGACCGCGCCGCACGCCATACCGGAGAAAAGGCCGACGGCGAATGCAATGTACCAGGGATAGTGCCAGGTCAGGAAAAGGCCGGCGACGATGACCACCAGGCCCATGATCGAGCCAACCGACAGATCGATGCCGCCGGTGATGATCACCACCGTCATGCCGAGCGCCATGATGCCGAAAGGTGCGAAGTTGCGCGTGACGTTGGCGGCGTTTTCGGAGGTGCCGAAGCTCGGCTCCATGATCGTCATCAAGGTGACGAGGGCAATGAGCGCGATCGTCACCCAGAACGGCTGACTTGAAAATACATGTTGAAGCGCCGTCTTTTCCTTGGTCGGGACAAAGTCCGACATGGCCGGTCGGCCGATTTCCGGGGTCGACCTCCTAACACTAACCGACTCCCGAGCACTATTCGCCACGAATGGCCCCCGTTATCAGTCCGGTGATTTCCTCGGGCGACGTATTGCCGGCATCCTTGTCGGCAACCTTCGAACCTCGCCTGAGCACAATGATACGATCTGCAACGGCGAAAACATCAGGCATGCGGTGGCTGATCAACATGACGCCGACACCTTGCGCTTTGAGGCGCCGGATCAATTCGAGCACCTCTGCCACCTGGCGCACCGAGATGGCGGCGGTCGGTTCGTCCATCAACACCAGCTTTGCGTTTGAAAGCCGGGTCCGCGCGATGGCTACCGCCTGGCGCTGCCCACCCGACATCTTCCTGACGAGGTCGCGCGGCCGGGTTTCCGATTTGAGTTCCCTGAACAGCGCTGCCGACCGGTCGATCATCGCCTGTTTGTCGAGCACCCTGATCGGCCAGAAGCCCTTCTTCAGTTCGCGGCCAAGAAAGACATTTTGCGCGGCCGTCAGATTGTCCGCGAGCGCCAGGTCCTGATAGACGACTTCAATTCCCTTGGCACGGGCCTGAACGGGTTTATGGAAGTGACAAATCTCGCCGTCCACGACAATTTCGCCGTCGTTCGGCGGAAAATTCCCGGCCACTGTCTTGACTATCGTTGACTTGCCGGCGCCGTTGTCCCCCATCAGACCCACGACTTCACCCCGCTCCACCTGGAAGCTGACGTCCGTCAGGGCCTGGATAGCTCCAAAATTCTTGGAAACGTGACGAACTTCAAGCACCGGCATCGCGGTCCTCCCCGGACAATTGCCAATTTTGTCCGGTGTTAATGCAAGGCAGCTAATCAGCGAAACGCATTCAACACAATGATTATTAGATCGGCGTTATCGGATGGCAATCTCCCTCTGCTGCACGAAGGGCTGCGATGTTGCACTTCCCCAGATGTCTTTGGAGCATATCGAGGGCTGCGGCCTTGGAGCGGCGAGGGGACTTGCCTACATCGCACATGTCGTCGATATGAAGGTCGATGAGTTCGCCGAAGATTTTCAGGCGCGCTATACGGGACGCTGCGAAAAGGGTCGTATTCTGGCGTAAATTCGTGTGCACTCGGCAGGTTATAACGATTTGATGTTTAAGAAAAAATGGCGATAAATCAAGAGCATAGAGTGGCCGTGGCACCCATGATGGATTGGACGGACAGAAGCTAAATTGAGCTGTCAAAACAAGTGGATATCGGGCGTCTCCTTGTACCAAGTACCAATAGAATTGCAGGGGCCAATTTCGCGAATTTGCGTACCCAGCGGCGCAGCTACGGATCCGGCCCAGTGATCTCGCGCATCTAGGATCGACCCACGCCCTGGAGTTGCTGACATTCCTTCACCGCCGCAGCTCTACGTTTGTCCAGGTATTCGGCGAGATCGGTAATGTGGACGCCTTTCGCGCATTTCTGCGATGCCTCCATCCGAACGAGAGGGAGGGCGATGTCACCGGCCGAAACCTTGCGAACAAATTTCTCCGTTGTCAGACCGAAGAAGTCCTTCGCCACGTTCTCAACCGGGATAATTGGCCGGCCGGAATACATCGCTATCAGAAGGAATGTTGTGTCCATGGTTCGCAGACAAGCAAGCTTTTCCGCGCGAGAGAAGACAGACTGAGCGGCTGACGTATCACTGGATAGCAGAGCGAAGAAAACGGAAGCACCGCTCGTCGGCATGTAGGCCATGGCACCGACCGGGATGGGCGTAGGGTTAGCACCAGTGAAAGCAGATGCCAGGTCCCGCGACAGGGTAAGGCCAACCCGCGAGCCTATTGATGCATGCTCGCGCCTTTGGTGATCTTATCAACGACCTTCTTCTCGGCGCGAAGTGCCAGTCCAACCAGACGTGCATCATCGGCAGCAAACTGGGCGAACACTTCACGGTTGGCATCGTCATGGCCGGTGGAGAACATTTCCTCGATATAGGCCGAAGTCACCATACCGCGGTCGAGCGCCCGCAGATTGATCTTACGGATCGTCTCCTGGTCTGCCGATAGGACGATCATGGGTTGTACCGAGAGGGCATTGAAGGTGTTGCCGGATCGATCAACATACGGGCGACCTATGATCCCGGGATTTTGCGCTACTATGCCGGTCATCAGAAAGGCGGTGACGTTTAGCGCTTGCCAAGAGGCGAGGTCGTTGCGCAGGACGACGGCTATTTTCGTATCGAACATGTTGAAAAAACGAGCGCTGTGCAGGTGAATGATGGTGGTTAGCCTATCGAATAGCGCCGAGCTCGGTCTTGGACGTTTGTGCGGCCCAGAGAATGATGGAGTTTATGCGGCTCCAGCATCTCCAGGTGTGGAGCGCATTGCGGCAAGGTTCGAAGGCGAAGCTTATTCTCGGCACAGACACGACACCTATGCGGTCGGTGTTACGATCACCGGCGTGCAAACCTTCTGGTATCGGGGCGAGCAGAGGGTTTCGCTGCCTGGGCAGATAATTGTGCTGCACCCCGACGAAGTCCACGATGGCGGGGCGGGGACAGAGCAGCCACTGACATACCGGATGGCCTATGTTGAGCCCTGGCTGCTGCAACCTGCGCTCGCATCGTCAGGCAGTTTGCCGTTCTTGCGGGACCCTGTCTTTGCCGATCGTGAGCTGCGGTCGACGCTGGAACTGGCACTTGGCGAGATCGACGTTGCGCTTTCCCCTTTGGTGGCAGATCAATTTGTTGCCGAGCTTGGCGACGCGTTTTCACTGAGGGCAGAGGGCTCTGTAGGATCAACGATGGCGGTGGACCGCCCAGCGCTTCAGCAGGTTCGCGAGTTCATCACTCGCAACTCGCTGGAGCCGATTAGTTCGAATGACCTCGAACTTGTGTCCGGGTTGGATCGGTTCGCCTTGACCAGGCAATTCAAGGCTCTTTTTGGGACAAGTCCGCACCGATATCAGATCATGCGGCGCCTCAGTATTGGTCGCCGACTGATCGGGTCGGGACAAGCCATATCCGACGTGGCGGCTTTGACCGGCTTTGCCGATCAAAGCCATTTTCATCGTCATTTCACGAAGGCGTTTGGATTGACCCCTGGCAGGTGGAAGAAGCTCGCGACGGGTCGGCAGGTCGAGGCGCGATAGGCTGACAATTGTGTTGTCGCGGTCTGCCGGCCTAATCAGTCAGAGTTACAAGGACAGGCAGATGGTCTGAGCCGAAGCCCTTGCTATCGGCGTCCTTGAAAGTTTCGGCAATCGAGAAGTTCTCGGCCCTTGGACCGGCGACGTAGATGTGGTCGATGGCCGAGGAAAATGTGCCGGTGAGCGTCTCGGTGAGATCGGCTGTAAGAGGCTTCATGGCGACGGCCGGATCGACACCCCCAGCAAGTATGAAGTGGGATTCGTCCAAGCCATCCTGGCCGGCACACAGCGCGTCGGTGACCGGTGAGAAGCACATCCTCGTGGGGTTGAGTCGTTTGCGAAATCCTTCCCCGAGCGCGGATCATTAAGCGCAATGTTGTAGTCTCCCATCACCATAACGGTCTTGCCCGCTACGACGTCCGCCTTGACCTTTTCGACCAGGGCGGAAAACACTGCCTCTCGTTTCTCGGCATTTCGTACCCACTCTTTTGAGAAGCTTGTTGCCTCTTCGGCCGTTTGAATTCGGGCCAGTACCTCCAATGCACCGTCGAGGGTGTCTACGTCGGCAGCGTCTAACACGCCTCCTCGTCGGACTTCCGCTCCACCTCGGTCAGCAGTTCCACCGTGGACTGAACGCTCGCGCAAAAGCCGTTGAAGTCCGACTTGGAATGAACGACGTAGATTACAAGATCCCCCTCGAGCTCGACCTTCAGAACACCGCGGCCAAAAGCCAGTGCGTTCTTGGTTTGCGAGGACAGCCGATCGAACACCAGCGGGGGGACAAAGAGACGACCAGGCTCCGTTGAGATGGAAGTCTTGTTGACCAGGGGACCCGTCGCGTCGTCCCGATCGAACTCCAGCTCCTGCGCCGAGAGTATCGGAACGGACGAAATGACGCCGACTTCCAGATGGAAGAATACGTTCGCTTTGGCGTCGTCGTCCTCTTGCTCGGAGGTTGCAGCGAAGTCCGATACCGCAATAAACGGATCGTCAATTCCAAGCCGGTCGGCTATCGCCTCGGCAGTGGTGAGCGACATGATTTCCTGGACCACGTAAACATCAGCGGCGACGGCAGCCGCGGCAGCCTCGAATTGGCTGGCACGAGCTTCTACAGTTCCATCCCAAGCAGCGCCAAGGTTCCAGGTTGCAATTTTGGTGTCATCGGCAAGAGCCGACCCAGTAGACAGAAGACCTACAACGATCGCCGAAAGCAAACGCCCCATTCTGAAGCCCTCAGGTTGAGTTGAACCCAAACATCATCACGACGATGGTATCAGTTCATTCAAACCATGGCCATAAGACCCCGCTTGTGGAGGCCGTTCATGGGACTGTCCCATAGGCGAGACGCAATGTCCAAATTCGCGGTCTGCCGCTCGCCGGTGCGACGGCATACGTTGTTCGTGTCCTCAGGAGAAACGACATGAGCAACAGCCAAATGACCCAACCCACGACGACGCTCCCCCCCGACGATCTGAGCCGCAAGGCCACCATCGTGCACGCCGATGACCCGGGCCTGACCCATCTGGGCGTCGGGGCAGGGACCTACACCATCCTGATCTCAGGCGAGCAAACCGGCGGTCGCTACACCATGATCGACATGCTGGTGCCTGCCGGCGGACCCCCGCCGCACCGGCATGATTTTGAGGAGATTTTCCTTATTCTCGAAGGGGAGTTGGAAATCACCTTCCGTGACGAGGTCCATCACGTCGGACCCGGCCAGTCCATCAACATCCCAGCCAATGCTCCGCATGGCTTCCGTGTTGTGTCCGCCACGCCGGCCCGCTTCCTATGCATCTGCCTGCCCGCCGGACAGGAGGAATTTTTCAAGCTCGTCGGCGAAGTGCTGCCCACTCGTACCACGCCGCCGACCCCGCCGACACCCGAAGTCATGGCCGAGCGCCGCGGCATCATGTTGGCCAATGCCGCCCGCTTTCACAGCGAGTTTCTGCCGCCTCGCGGCTAGGGAGCGCGGGCTAACCTCCTCGGGCCGACGATAGCAAGCGGCCGTTGCCAGTCGTGCAATGGCCGCGTTGCCTGGGCAAACGGCGCTGTCGAATTGCGGCAGCATTCAATGAATTGCTATTGGCCCACATAGGCCGCCAATTCGTCCGGCGTGCCCTTTGGAAAGGCCAGCCTCAAGTGCTCAAGAAACGCCGAGACGCGCGCGCTCAACAGGCGACGCGAAGGATAAAGCGTCCATAGGGCGATGTCCGGGGCGTCGATGTCTCCCCAGTGCACCAGCCTGCCTGCGGCGAGATCATGACTGACAAGCGATATGGGCAGGCGCCCCACCCCTATGCCGGCGCGAACGGCATCCCGGACCATTATCATCGAAGACAGATGCATGATGGGATCGATGGCAATGCTCGTATTGCCAGCGGCCGATTTTATGCTCCAGGCACTTGCTCGATCACTGGTCCCACGCACAACCGCTGCAACAGGCTCATCGCCTATTTGACGAGCCAAAGTCGGGCTGGCGACAACAACCAGACGATCGCGCAAGAAGGCTCGACCCACAAGAGACTCGTTGGGCTTGGGATTGACGCGGATGACCAGGTCATACGCCTCCTCGATCATGTCGACCTCTCGATCTTCTGTCGTCACCTCAAGGCGCACTTCGGGATATTTCATCCCAAATTCGGCCGCCAGCTTCCCCATTGCCGTCTGGGAGAACAAGAGCGGTGCGCTGATGCGCAGCCGGCCACGCGGGCTCCCGCCGCCCGAGGCAATTGCCGTGGCCGCCTCGTCCAGTTCGGTGAGCAATTGCCCAGTCCGCTCAAAGAGCGCGCGTCCTTCCTCGGTAAGCTTAAGTGCGCGCCCTCCACGTTCGAACAGCCGCAGCGACAGGCCAGCCTCTAACTCGCTCACGCGGCGGGAAAGCGTCGCCTTTGGCCGCCCAGCGGCTCGGGCGGCCTTGCCGAACCCGCCATGACGGGCAACCAGGTTGAAATCGGCGAGCGCAAGAAGATCCATGTGTTCCACCTGTGAGACGCAGGGTCTAGATATATCGTCTATTGCGTCGGAGGTGGATCACTAAATTCGGGGTGTCTTCTAGCAAAACCCGGAGTGATCCCAATGACTATCCTTGTTACCGGTGCCAACGGCACAGTTGGCCGCCAAGTCGTCGAACAGCTCAGCAAGCGCGGTGCTGAAGTGCGCGCGCTCGTTCGCGATCCGGCCAAAGCGAACTTTGCTCACAGCGTTGCCGTCGTGCAGGGCGACTTGCTCGATGTCGACTCCGTTCGCAGCGCCATGGAAGGCGTTTCCACCCTCTTTCTGCTCAATGCCGTTACGCCCGACGAATTTACCCAGGCATTGATTACCCTCAATGTGGCCCGCGCCGCCGGGATCACCAAGCTGGTTTATCTCTCGGTGATCCACAGCGATCTCTACGTGAACGTGCCCCACTTTGCCGGCAAGTTCGGGGTGGAGCGGATGATCGAGCAGATGGGCTTTGAAGCCACCATCCTGCGTCCCGCCTATTTCATCAATAACGATCTGACGATCAACGACGTGGTGCTCGGCCACGGAGTTTACCCGATGCCAATCGGCAGCAAGGGGCTGGCAATGATCGATGCGCGCGATGTCGGCGAAATCGCTGCGATCGAGCTTATCCGCCGCGAAGCCTCCGACGGCTTTCCCATCGACCACATCAATCTCGTGGGTCCCGACACCCTCACCGGCGCAGATGTCGCCGCCATATGGTCGGACGTGCTTGATCGTCAGGTTGTTTATGGGGGCGATGACACCGCGGGCTTCGAGCAGAACCTGCGGGCCTTCATGCCCCACTGGATGGCATTCGACATGCGCCTGATGAGCGAGCGCTTCCTTATCGATGGGATGCGCCCCGAGACCGGCGACGCCGAGCGCCTGACGGCGCTGCTCGGCCGCTCCCTGCGGTCGTACCGGGACTTTGCACAAGAGGTCGCCAGCGCCGCCGCGACCCTGTGAACATCACCCATTCAAATGACGGATAGCTCCTTGAGAGGCGCCCCCTTCCACGAGGTAACAACATGAGCACGTCTGCAATCAATACCGAGACCAACCCAACCAGGATATTGGTCCTCGGAGCCACCGGCGGCACTGGCAAACTCATCGTCAGTCAGGCGCTCGCACGGGGATATGAGGTCACGGCGCTAGTACGCTCGGCTGAAAAGGGCCGCGAGTTGGTTGGCGCAAAGCTTGTTCTCGGCGACGCCCGTGACGAAGCCGCCTTGCGTCAGGCACTTCAAGGTCAGGATGCTGTAATCAGCGCCCTGGGCACGCCGGCGAGTCCATTCAAGGAGGTGACGCTGTTGTCGACGGCCACGCGGGCTCTGGTTAGCGCAATGCAGGCCGAACAGGTTTCCCGGCTGGTCGCGATCACCGGTATTGGTGCTGGGGACAGTGTCGGACACGGGGGCTTTGTCTTCGACCGCCTGATTTATCCGCTGCTTTTGCGCAATGTGTATGCCGACAAAAATCGGCAGGAAGACATCATCCGAGAGAGCGGCCTGGACTGGGTCCTTGTCCGCCCTTCGGTCCTCAACAACAAGTTGGGAAGGGGTTCGCCCCGTGCACTCGAAAGCCTCTCCGGTTTTCACGGCGGGACCATCGCGCGCGATGATGTTGCAAGCTTCGTCATCAACCAGGTCAATGCCGACACCTGGCTGCACCGCTCACCATTGGTCACATGGTGAGCGGCTATTGATATCGGCTTGTGTCGCGCCCCTCTACCAGCGTCTTCGCGGGCAAAGCCGCCCCGCAAGTGCCCCCGAAGGCGAAGGCCACACCTTCGAATTGTGTCGGGTGCGCCAATGCGAGCTTGTCCAACTCGCTGAGCGGAATATGGGACGCTTTGCCGTACTCAGAGACGCATCGGCGTTTGCGGGAAGCCTCCAAAATGGGTGCAGGTCACAGCGGCAGCGTCTCTTCCCGCTTCGAGGCATTCCTGCAACCCGCCTCCGGTCAATCGCTTTGCGATGAACCCGGCGATGAATGTGTCCCCCGCGCCGGTCGTGTCGGAGACCTCTACTGGGAAGATACCGGTTTCGACCACCGCGGATCCGTCGGTCGCAATGCTACCCATCGCACCCCTGGTGACTACCGCGAGAGCTGCGCCCTGGGCAAGATATCCGTTCGCGATAGTCAGCGCCGCGTGAGGATTGGTACCCGCTGAGCCGAAGGCGATGGTTAGCCCATCGGCGCCGGGATTGACGGTGATGTCCTGTGATACGCTGATCCCGGCGGCGGCAAGTCTGCGCTTGAGCTGTCCGCCGTCGTCGAACCAGCCGATGTGGACATGGCGCATCGCGAGCAAGACTCCGATTTCTGCCTCCGTTGGGCGGTAGGCTCGGCAGACGCCGAATTCCTCGAATGCGATGATGCGATCGCCGGTCTCGTCGATGTCGAGGTTGGTGTAGGCGGTAATGCCCTCGTTGACTTGGACATGCTCAAGATTGAGACCGTTGTCCCGCAAGCTGTCCAGCGTGCGGCGACCGTTCTCATCCCGGCCGACCGCGCCGAAATAGGCAGCACGCAGTCCCTGTTTTTGAAGGTGAACCGCAACGTTGACGGCGTTGCCGCCGATAGCCGCGAGCCCGACCGGCGGCAGGAACCGGTCGACGCAATTGTCTCCCACGGTCGCAACTTCAAAATTGGGCATTACTGACTCCTATGGCTATTACACGGCCGTAATTCCGATGGAGGTGGGCACCGAACAACGCTGCGGGGCTCGCCCTCGTTCTCTCGGAAGCCGCGAAGCGATCCTGCTGATGTCGGTTTCTCGGGATCAAAGTGGATGAACTGCTCCAACAATCGCACCGGGGGGCGATGGCACCAGTTCGTCGGCCAACTCAGAAAAGTCCTGACGTGCTGCGGTAGAGAGCAAGAGGCCGAACAAGCGCTTCGCCTGGTCGGCGTCCATCGAGCCAGCCGCGCATGAGGCGAACTTCGCCAGCAGGGCTGCATCGCTGAGGGGATTGCCGATGCTTCCTGGAATCGCCGGGCAGTACACTTCAAAGCGTCTGCCATCACGGTGAATGAGGGCTACACGAGATGAGACAGAGATGCCGCTGGGGCCCCGAGGCAGATCGGGATCGTGAACAACCGAGACACGCTCCATCACGTGACGCACAAGAGGATCGCGTAGCGTTGCATCGGTGAATTCTTCAACGCCGAGCCGCCCGAAGACGGCGGCCGCCGCGAGAGTGAAGGGTAGGCTGAACTTGGCCTGCCCCGGAGTCTCGGGCCGGTCGTATATGAGGATGTCGAAGACGCCTGGATCAATATTGCAAATAATCCCGTCGACGTCCCCGGCATAGATGCGATGCTGGGTGGCGAGCTTGAGCACGCCCCAGATGGCGCTGTGTGGAGCCGTGCAGCAGGGGTAGGCTTTGATGATCATTCCGCCGGCCGAAAAGCCGTAGGGCTCGCCGAACGCGGCCAGGAGGGCGCCCACGCGCGTTAAGTCGCCTCCCTGCATCGCCACATAACCGGTTGAACCCAGCAGGCTGCCGGCAGCAGACTGTAAACCCGCCGCAGCGCATTGGGCCGCAAAGATACCCTTGGCGACCGCCTGGCCGACCTGGAGGGGCTTTGTCTGACTGCCAAAATTGCTGCGGATTCCTGCCGCAAAGGAAGCGACCATCCCGAGCGCGTTCCGCATCCCGTCGACGTCGAGGCCCAGCAGTCGGCCCGCGGCTGCACAGGCGGCGAAGGCACCCAGCGTCGCTGACGAGTGCCACCCGCTCAAGTAGTGGCGTGGAATGATCAGCCTGCCGATGAACGTGGCCACCTCTGTGCCGACAAGGTAGGCCTGAAGGACTGCGGCGCCTGATATTCCAGGTCGGCTATCACCGACCACAGCCGCAGCCGTCATGGCCGTGACAGTGAGGTGAGCCATCGTGATGTCGGTTTCGTCGTCGTCAAAATCGTGCCAGTGGGCAGCATATGCGTTCACAAGGCCGGCGTCAGGCAACGCCAACCGCCGGTCCGTGCCCCATATCCGAGCGGAGGCAACGGTGCCGGACGCATCCTGGCAGAGCCCCGCAACGGTGCCGACCGATGGCTCGTTCGATGCGGCGAACGCGACGCCTATCAGGTCGGCGAAGTGACGCGCTGCGTTGCTCATCTCCGCTTCGGTGAAATCCGGAGCCGCATTGCAGATCAAATCTGCGAGGCGGCGCTCAGGATCCGGAAAATGCTTATGCATCGGCGAGTTCCTCAGGCAGCAAGGCGATCGGCTTCGCAAAGGATGCCCGCCGCCGACGACAGCGGGGGCGGGCACGAGACTGCTAGTAGGCTACGCGCTTGTAGTACCGGCGCGTGACGAGGGGATGGTTACGCATGACCTCTAGGTGCGCGCTCACCCTTTCCAGCACAGTGGCGAGCACGATCGGGGAGACCAAGGCGCGCACTTCGTCGGAAATCTCCGGCAGCGCGAAATCCTTGCTGTCGAGAACCGTCAAGTTGTCGGTATAGGTCGGTACGAAGTTCTCGACCCGTTCTGCCAGCGGCCTGAACGCGTCCTCGCCCTTGAAGAGCACAACACTGACGCCCTTCTCGACTAGCTCCAGGGTGCCATGGAAGAAGTCGGAGGCATGGACCGGGCGCGTGCGGATCCACTGCATTTCTTCGAGTATGCAGGTCGCGTAGTAGAGCGCGGCGGGCCAGGTGTTACCGCCACCGGTGAAGATGTGGTAGTCCGAACCCGCGATCCGGGACGCGAATTCCTCTGCCTTGGGTTCGAACGCGCGCTTTACTTCCAAGAGCAATGCAGGAAGGAGCTTCAGCTCCGATACCACTGCGTCGTAATTTTCGATCTCCTTCCGGAACTTCATGATCGAAAGGGCCACCAGCAACGACTGCAGATAGAAGGACTCGCAGGACGTGTCGTCAGCGGCGAAATTAACGAAGACATGGTCCCCTTCCTTGCCGAGCGGCGTCTCCTCATGCCCGACAAACGTCAGCACGGTAGCGCCGATTGCCTTGAGCTTGGCGAGCATCGCGATGCTTTCCTTGGTGGTGCCGGAAAGGGAGGGCATCACCACGATCGAGTTCTTCGTCAGGTTCTCCGAGTCCGTGAGGACGAGCTCCGCGGGGTAATCGATGTAGGTCGGAAACGTCGAGGTGCGCTGGAGCAACTGAAAGGCCGGCTGCATCAGATAGGCGACGCCTCCCGTCCCCAGGAAGTAGAGGTTTTCGGCTCCCGCGCTAAGCGCGGACGCGATGGTGTTGTCGATGCGTTCAGCCAGACCCACGGCACCGGACTGGATACGCAGGAAGCGGGGTTCGTCAAAATTGAGCATGTTAGGTTCTCTCGCGTTGATAAGATGATGAAGATCAGGCGGTTATTGCGTTGACGGCGTCCCGGAGACGCTCGTCCGCCAGGTCGACGCCGTGTCGACGAGCTGCGACTGCCTCGATGTCACGTGCTCGCTTCTCCGCCAGGCCCGACAGCATGCGTCGGACTTCGGACGGCGCAGTGCCGCCCGGGGTGGTCCTCGCGTGGACCGACCGCACCGGATCAAGACAATCGCGCACGAACTCCGGGGTGATCTGTAGTTGCCGGCCCAATTCCTGCATCGCCGCTGCGTTGATTGTCTCGACAGTCATTCCGCTGGCGTCGAGACCGGCATCCATTGCGCGTTGGACCGCGCCGCCGACCACGTGGTGAGCTTCCCGGAACGACAGGCCGCATTCGCGCACTAGACCGTCGGCCAGATCGGTTGCCGTGGAAAAGTTCTCGTAGCAGCGTTGCTCCAGCCGGCCCTTCTTCACGTCGACGCACTCGAAGATCAGCCTGAGAAGTTCCATCGAATCCACGAAGAGCTCGAGTGACGGCCAGGCATCCACGACCCCTTCGCGGGTGGCATCGAGGCCGATGGAATAGTTGCTGCCTTTGACGCTCGCCATCGTGCTGGTCAGCGCCCCGATGCTGCGTCCTGCAGCCGCTCGGAAATACTCCAGAGCGAACATATTCTTCTTCTGGGGCATAATGCTGGACGTGCCCGCGATCCGGTCTGGAAAAGTCAGGATCGCAAATTCGTGGGTGCAGAAAACATACATGTCCTGTGCGACACGGCTCAGCATCGACAGGGCGCTGGTCGCGGTCCAAAGCAACTCGGTCACGAAATCCCTCGAGGCGACCGCTTCGAGACACGGTTCCACCAAGCCGTCGAACCCCAGCAGATTCGATACCCGGTTGCGGTCCACGTTGAAGCTCGTACCGGCGAGAGCCGCTGCCCCTAGGCTCGAAAGGTTGATGCGCTGGTAGACGGCAGCGATCTTGTCGTGCTCACGAGAGAGCGCCGATGCGACATTAGTGAGGAAGTAGCCAAAGGTGATCGGCTGGGCCGGCTGCAGATGCGTGTAGCCCGGCATGATGCTTTCTGTGTGTTCCAGCGCTTTGGCTTCGCACGCGGCGCGGGCGCGGTTCACGCCCTCCATCATCCTCAAGCACAGAGAGCGCGTCCGCATCCTGTCCAGGGTCGCTCCAAGGTCGTTGCGGCTGCGTCCGGTGTGGAGGAAACCGGCACTCTCACCCGCAATCGACGCCAGACGGCTCTCGAAGGCGAAATAGCTGTCCTCGAATTGGGGATCGAGATCGATCGCACTGACGCCTTCGACACGTATCCGCGCCATCGCCTGTAAAAGCGTGCGTCCGACGGCGCGATCGATGAGGCCCTGTTCGGCGAGCATCACTGCGTGGGCTTCGTTCAGCCGGCAAAGGGCATCCAGCGCGGCATCGTCGAAACCGGCCATACCCGGACGGTAGATGACGTCTGCCAACTCCTTGGCAGCGCGTTCAGTGAGGCGGGAGCTGACGGCGTTCTTTGTCGCATCGCTCATGTGACGGAATCTCCGCTTTGGCACGCGGGGCGTGCGTGCAAATTCAAAAGTTCGATGTCGATCGGTCCGCCCGCTGATGCTCGTCGCACTGCATGTCCGCACCTGCACAGAGGCTGACTTACAGTCGCGCTGCCGTTCTTCGCGGACCGATCAGGATCACCAGCAGGTATAGCCACCGTCGACCACGAGGATGCTGCCGGTCACATAGCTCGCGGCGTCGCTGGCCAGGTAAAGCATGGCGAAGGCGATCTCCTCGGGCTTGGCCATGCGGCCCATCGGTGTGTTCTGCTCCCAGATGGGTAGCCAACCGGAATTGGCGATCGCATCCTTGGTCATGTCCGTCATGACGAAGCCCGGTGCCACGGCATTGACTCGGATCTTGTGCGGAGCCAGTTCGACGGCCAGCGACTTGACCATTTGATGAACGGCAGCTTTGCTGGCGTTGTAGTGTGCTTGTGGTTGCGGACGATCGACGATAAGGCCGGAATTCGAGCCGATCGCCACGATACTGCCACCGCCACTTTCGACCATGCTCTTCGCCACCGCCTGGGCAATGAAGAACTGGGCATTGACGTTGACATTCATCACGTCCTGCCATTCCTGCGCGGAGATTTTCAGGACTTCGGTGTTCGGACCGATGCCGATGCAGTTCATCAGGACCTGCGTCGAACCGAAGTCATTTCCAATCTCCTGGACCACCGACTGGGCCCTGTTCCAGTCGCGCAAGTCCGCACCGTAGAAGCGGACCTTCTTTCCGGATGCCTCAGCCAGCCGCTTCGCCGACGCTTCGCCCTGCTGTTCGAGAATGTCGATGATCGCAACATTGGCGCCCGCATGCACGCACAACTCAGCGACCGCAAGACCGATGCCTCGAGCCGCGCCTGTGACGATGACGGTCTGGTCATCCAGTCGAAATCTATCCATTGGGTTCATCGTGTATCTCCTAAGCAGTAGTGCATGCGCTCGCCCGGTGCGGACGGCGTGACAGTAGAAATTTGCGTCCGGAGCGAGGCTTTCGCTCAGGAGGATGAGTGGTCGACAATTGCGATGGACCCGCTGGTCTTCTGCGGGGCCGAACTTACACCGTGATCACGTTCGTCAGTCCGCGGAGAGACGCCAAAGCAGACGAGTTGGCGTCCTCACCGGTTATCAGTGTTGTCACGGAGCCAAGGCTACCGATGACGCCGAGCGAATTGCGCCCGAGCTTGCTGTGGTCGGCGAGAACAATCACTTCGCGGGCCGCGCTCATCATGACCCGCTTCACCAGTGCCTCTTCGACGTCCGGCACCGTCATCGTACCGGTGTCGTCAATTCCCTCGACGCCCATGAAGAGGCGATCGCAACGAACGGATTCGAAGAACCTCGCGGCGACCTGACCAACCGCGGCTACGGGGCCGCGCCGAAGGGCGCCTCCGCAAAAATGCAGATCAATCTGCGGTCCGTCGATCAGATCTGTTGCGACGTTCAACGCGTTCGTCACTACGGTCAGCCGACGATCCTTGAACAGGCGCGCGAAATGGCCGGTGGTCGTTCCAGAGTCGATGATAATCCTGTCCCCGTCTTGCACGAGTTCCGCCGCGCGTTCGGCGATTCTCTTCTTCTCGGCAACGAATTGGGTAACCTTGGCAGCAAACGACACTTCAAAAAACGCGGTCTCTTTCAGCCTTGCTCCGCCATGGGTGCGTATCAGCAGCCCTTCTTTTTCAAGCTCCGAAAGGTCGCGCCGGATCGTCATCTCCGAGACGCCAAACTTCTTGCAAAGGTCGTCAATACTGCCCGTGCCAGCTTCGCCGAGATAGTCGAGCAGCGTTTTCTGACGGTCGTTCCGTTTGGCACTCATTCCTGACCTAACCTATTCATGTCCGCCTCGCTAAACCTGTCGGTCGCCTCGTTGAACTGGTGCCAGTAGGGGTAAATCAACGGGGGCACACTGACCTCATTCAGACGTTTGCGCTCCTCCGCTGTCAATTTAAGGTCAGCTGCGGCCAAGTTATCCTTGAACTGCGCTTCGGTACGGCCTCCGATGATGACTGAAGTGACTGCCTTGCTGCCGATTAGCCACGCCAGCGCCACTTGGGCTGCGGAAACGCCCCGGCTTTCCGCTATCGAAACCAGCGTATCGACGATGTTCCAGAGGCGGTTTTCGTCACGGATCGGCGGTTCAGTCCAGCCGGCGAACTGACGGCTGTCCTCGGGCGCTGCCTGGTTGCGGCGATGCTTGCCAGAGAGCAGGCCGCCTGCCAGCGGGCTCCAAATGAGAACGCCAAGACCTTGGTCGATGGAAACCGGCAGCAATTCATACTCCGCATCACGGGCTTCCAGCGTGTAGTGGATCTGCTGGCTGACAAAGCGCTGACGCTTGTCCCTCTCGCTTACTCCGAGCGCCTTCATGATGTGCCATGCGGAGAAGTTCGAGCAGCCGACATACCGAACCTTGCCGTTGCGCACGAGCGTATCGAGCGCCTCCATGGTCTCTTCCAGCGGCGTCTGGCCGTCCCATTCATGTAATTGATAGAGGTCGATGACGTCGGTCTTCATGCGCTTCAGGCTGGCTTCGCAGGCAGCTATCAGGTGCTGGCGGGAAGAGCCGACGTCGTTTGGTCCGTCCCCCATCCGAAAGCGGGCCTTGGTAGCGAGAAGTACCCCGTCTTTTCGCTTCCCGCCCAGGACTTCGCCGATAATCTCTTCGGATACCCCGCTGGAGTATACATCGGCGGTGTCGAGGAGGTTGACGCCGGCATCGATGCAAAGATCGACAAGTCGTTTCGCTTCGGAGACACCGAGGTCGCCGACTGCCTTCGCCCAACCCAGGCCGCCAAAGGTCATCGTGCCCATGGTTACGGTTGAGATCTTGAGGCCAGAACGGCCGAGGAGACGATATTCCATGGATTCCTCGCGATACCGGAGCTCACACCTCGCAATCGAGTGTGTGGCCCCACCTGCCGATGTCACCGGCGGTTTTGTTCGTTTCAACCAGAAACACCACAAAACTTCAGAGTTGGCAACATTGTTTTTCTATTATGATCGGTTCATGTTTGATATTGACATCAAACGAACATGAATGTGAAATGCGTGTGACGGCCAACATCTCTACTCGGTGAAAACGCCGGGGAGGGTGTCCGTGGAACAGGCTGCGGTTCCGGTCGGAGCGCGCGCGGGCTCCCAGGTGGTGTTCGGTGTCGGCCTCGCGCCGCCATGCATAGGAGCGTAGCCAGCTAGTTGAATACCGTGCCGACACAGAAACGGCATGGGAGATACAAGAACAAAGCTACTCGAGTTGCGGGTCTCATGTCGCGCTTCTCGTATCGGGGCAGGCTTCGAGAATACTCGGGACCTTCCGTCGAACCAACAGGCAACTGGTAAGACCCTCCGGTCGGAGGGTTGGTGTTGCATCGGGACTTTTCAACAATGGGAGTGAGTTAATGACACACAACAACTATCGTCGCATTCTGCTTTCGGCTGCGGCCCTCGCACTAAGTGGCGCTTTTGCTACGGCAAACGCTGCCGACGTGGTCATTGCAGGTTCAGGCGGCGCGTCGCAGGATGCGCAGCGTCAAGCACTTTGGGAACCTGCATCGAAAGCGCTGGGTATCGCCTTCGCCGAAGAAACCTCCCAGAATTGGGGCGAGGTCAGGGCGCAGGTCGATGCAGGCGCGGTGACCTGGGACATCGTGCAGCTCGCTTTGCAGGATACCGGACTGGTGTCTGCCGCCGGCGTGATCATGAAGCTCCCGGAAGACATCGTGAACCGGGCAGACTACATCCCCGGCTCAGTGAACGACTACTGCGTCGGCAACACTGTCTACTCGACCGCAATCTCCTACAGCACTGAGGTGTATGGGGAGCAGGGGCCGCAGAACATGGTGGATTTCTGGGATGTCGAAAAGTTCCCGGGCAAGCGTGGGATGCTCCGCGCTCCGCGCGGCAACCTGGAAGCCGCCGTCCTGGCTCTGGGCCATCCGCGCGAGGAAGTTTACACGTTCCTCAGCACCCCGGAAGGGCGCCAGGCGGCCCTCGACAAGATTGCCGAACTGAAGCCGAACGTTCTGTGGTGGGAAAGCGGCGCCCAGTCGATGCAGCTCATGCAGGATGGCGAAGTCCCGCTGATGTATGGCTGGAATGGACGGGCGCAGGCAGCCATCGACGCAGGGGCGCCTTACAAGCTTAGCTTCAACGATGCGCTTCTCAACGTCGATTGCTACGCGATCGTCAACGGCGCCCCGAACGCGGAGAATGCCTTGAAATTCCTCAAGGAGGTCGCCAAACCGGAGTACCAGAAGGATCTGCCGAAATACATCGCATACGGTTCGGCGAACCTGAAAGCCTATGTCGGCTACGACGAAGCGACACTTGCTCGGTTGGCGTCCTCGCCGCAGAACTTGACCAACCAGTATCCGGCCGACGTCGAATTCTGGACCGAGCACGGCGCCGAGCTGTCAGAGCAATTTGACGCGATGCTCCTCTCGAACTGAGGATAGCAGCCGACGACTCTCGTCGTCGGCTGCCCCTGACGGTCGCGACTGACGCGGCCGTCTTGGCCAAAACAATGGCTACGATCTCTTCCTCCTGCAGCGGATGCTGACACTATGGACCAAGTTAACAACCTGACCTCAGCCTCAGTGCAGGCGCTGCCGATCGGCATCGCGAATGTCAGCAAATCCTACGGCGCCGTGGGTGCGTTGAAGAATGTATCGTTGGACATTCGCAGTGGGGAATTCATGACGCTCCTGGGACCGTCGGGTTCCGGAAAGACAACTCTACTTATGGTCCTTGCCGGCTTCATCCGGCCCGACCACGGTTCCCTGAAGTTCGGGTCCGAAGAGATGATCCTGAAGCCCCCACACCAGCGCGGTGTCGGGATGATGTTTCAGAACTATGCTCTCTTCCCGCACATGAACGTCTTCGCGAACATCGCCTACCCCTTGAAGATCAGGAAGCGTCCGAAAGCGGAGATCGACGCTGCGGTGGCGCAGGTTCTCGAGACTGTGCAGTTGCCCGGCTACCAGAACAGGCGCATTTCGGAGCTTTCGGGCGGCCAGAAGCAGCGCATCGCATTGGCCCGCGCTGTTGTCGCCAAGCCCAAGATTCTGCTTATGGACGAACCGCTTTCAGCTCTCGACAAGAATCTGAGGGAGCAGATGCAGATCGAGTTGCGCGGAATGCACGAGCGCCTGGGAATGACGACCGTCCTAGTGACGCATGACCAGCGCGAAGCTCTGACCATGTCGGACCGGATAGCGGTTCTGCGTGGTGGCGAGATCGCTCAGATCGATGCCGCCGAGGACCTATACAACGCACCCAAGACCGCCTTCATCGCGGAGTTCATGGGTGAATCCGACTTTCTGCCAGTCACCACAACCCAAGGCCAAACCCTCTACCGCGACATGTCGCTCAAGCTCGCTAGCGGCGCCGTCGCGCCGGAAGGAGACGGGTTACTGGTCGTCCGTCCGGAAAAGATGGAGATCGTCACCCCTTCGTTCGATCGGACCGCTTTCAACGTCTTCGACGGCATCCTCGAAAGACTTCTCTTCCAGGGCGAGAGTTGCCTCGCCTTTGTCCGACTTCCGACTGGCGAGACCATCTCGGTGAGAAGGAACCTGAGGGAAGGCACGAAGTCGCTATTCCCCGCTCGTGGCGAGTCGATTTCTGTCGGCCTGCACATGAACGAGACCCACGTTGTGAACAGCGATCTCGGACGATGACTATGGCATCGATGGCACTGACCCAGAGTCCGGCTGAGAACGCCGCAGCGCTTCGCAAATCAGCGAAGTCCGAGAATGCTTGGCTGCTGTCGCTCGCCGCACCTGGCGCAGCGCTGATCCTCCTAACGGTGCTGCTGCCGATTGGGCTCATGCTCTACCTCTCGTTCCTCGGCGACGAAGGCCGGTTCACCCTAGAGCACTATGAGCGACTTTGGACTGAGCCAGTCTACTCCAAGGTCTTCATCATGACCTTCCAGGTGTCCCTCTACACCACGCTGTTCGTGGCGTTGATCGGCTATCCGCTCACCTACTTCCTGGTGCAACTCCCCGAAAAGACGCTGAAATATGCGCTGCTTTGCATTCTTGTGCCCTTTTGGACGGCCGTTCTCGTCCGCACATATGCTTGGCTCGTCCTGCTGCAGAGCCGAGGCGTGGTCAACCGTACGCTGATGAGCTTGGGTCTGATCGAAGAACCTCTGTCGCTCTCTTACAACCTGACCGGTGCGCTAATCGGCATGGTCCACATCATGATCCCGTTCATGGTGCTACCGCTATACGCCTCCATGAAATCCATCGACCAGAACCTCGTCGCCGCCGCGTGCAATCTTGGGGCAAAGCCATCCAGGGCGTTTTGGGACGTCTACTTCCCGTTGTCTCTGCCCGGCTTCTTCTCCGGCATATTGATAGTCTTCGTCAGTTGCCTCGGATTTTACGTCACGCCAGCTGTGCTTGGCGGAGGCCAGGTAATCATGGCCGCCATGCGGATCGATGCCAACGTGCGATTGTATTCGAGCTGGGGAGCCGCAAGCTCACTTGGCATCACGTTACTCGTCATCACCATGGCAGTAATTGCAGTGGCAGCCGTGTTCGCGCGGAAGACAGGACGGAGAGTGTACTGATGACTTGGTTGAACGCCCCGGCATCCATCACGCAGGTGACTCACCTGCAGCGCATGTGGCTATACGTCCTCGGGATTCTCGTCCTGATCTTTCTCATATCGCCGACGCTGATCGTCATACCGATGAGCTTCTCCGGCACGCAGAACCTGGAGTTTCCGCCCCGGGAGCTTTCATTGAGGTGGTACGAGAACTTCTTCTTTTCCAAGGAATGGATGGCCGCCGCCTGGACCTCGTTCGTCGTGGCGATTTTGACGACGGTCGCGGGAACGGTGGTCGGCACGGCGGCAGCGTACGGCATTTGGGCCGGTAGCCCTCGGTGGCGCTCGTTTCTTCTGGGGCTTCTCGCCTTGCCGCTTGCAGTGCCAATCATCCTCATAGCCGTGGGCTCGCTGTTCGTGTTCGCTCGGCTTGGCCTTGTAAATACGACGCTGGGCCTGACCGCAGTCCATACGGCCTTGGCGCTTCCGATCGTCGTCATCCTCGTGACTGCGGGGCTCGCGTCGTACGACCCCAACCAGGAACAGGCAGCCCGAAGCTTGGGAGCTACACGTGCGCGGGCGTTCTTCACAGTGACCCTGCCGCAGATCAAGGCGTCGGTTCTATCGGCGACCCTCTTCTCATTCTTCACATCTTTCGACGAGGTGGTCGTTGCGATGTTCATATCCAACGGTCCGGCATCGACATTGAATCGGCGGATGTTCAACGCCCTTCGGGACGAAGTGGACCCGACTATCGCAGCCATCTCGACATGCCTCGTCGGGGTTACGGTTCTACTTATCGTCCTCAGTCAGGTGTTCAAGGCGCCAACTGTCGTCAGATAGCGCCTGGGCATCCCTCAATCCCATGCTTGGATAGTGGCGAAGCGAGAACGGGAGCAGCGGTAAGACCAGGAGAAACAATCGAATCGCTCGTTACGAGGACGGCGTTGAGGATCTGAAGAAGGCCGCCGCCCGACATTTCAAGTGGTTTGTATTCCTGGCCGCTGATGCGGGCAGGACGTCGGTGGGCACAATCCTCCCGGGTGGTCCACCGGCACTAATTGGGAACGCAAAGGAAGCATTTCGACCGGCGGACGCATGCGTCGGGAGATCACCGCTGCTGGTTGATCGTCGAGAGTGTCAGTGCCTAACATTAGCTCCGAAAGCACCTTCTTACCGACGACTTCCGGAGCCTTAGACGGTTCGATCGACAGAGCATCCACGGAGAGCCACACAGGAGAAGCTGCACATGCGCAATACGATAACAGTGCGAATGGCGGACGAAATGATCGCGCAGATCGACGCGCTGATTGCCGAGCAATCCGGTTACGTCAGCCGACAAGAAGTTGTCAGGCACCTTGTCGGGCGCGCCCTTGCCATCGAGGGCGGACTTCCCCGGGCCGGCAAGAGCGCCGGTGGGGCGGCTCGATCTGTCGGAGAGGTGCAGCGAGCGGAAAGCGATGCTGCTGTACCGGTCCAGGTCGGTTAGGTCCCATGCGGCCAATCGTGAGGTGCTGGAAAACCATGTGGAAACCAGCAGAGCCGATGCCGTCTTTGCTCGCGACCGCCAGTTGGCAGGTGAGCAATGGAAAAGGGCGGCTCTTCGCGGTCGGCCTCGTCGTCAGCCAGGAGGCACAAGTCGCCTCAACTGGCCCCGTCGTTGGTGACGGTTCCCTCCCGGCCCCGTCACTGACACCGCCTCTGGGCCGAGAGGCGGCATGGTGGGCGGGGCTCTCAACCCCGCCCGCCGACCCGCTCGCAACGGCAGGCGAGCATTCCATCTTGGGCTCCGAAGGCCGGCTAGCGACATGACGCTGAGGCGGACCACGCCGGCGACCGGGGATGGCCCGCAGCCGTGGCAAGGCGCGGAATCCTCGACCTCGAAAGGCGGAGGTATCCGAGCGGCGAAGGCCCTGAAGGAAAGGAACCTGCACAATGCGCAATCGGGATCGTGAGGCCGCCGATCAAGACCTGTGTGAGTTGTTCGGTGAGATAGAGCAACTGGCCGACTCGGCCGAGATTCCAGCGTTGGTGACCAAGATGCTTGACATCTATGGCCTCAAGACGCTGGCCTACCTCGGGGCCGGCGTGTCCGATCGGCACACGGAAGGTCCCTACCTCGCCGTCACGTATTCCTCCGAATGGATCGAGCGCTACAAAGCCGAACGCTTCATCGAGGTCGACCCCGCTATCCGGGTCGGCCTGCACCGCATGCTGCCGATCGACTGGTCTGAGTTCGACCGGAAGGATGGCAGGGTCAGGCGCCTCTTCGGCGAGGCCGGTGAGTTCGGCCTCGGCCGCCACGGTGTCTCCCTTCCAGTGCACGGCCGTCACGGCGACCGGGCCATCGTTTCGATCACCAGCGACGCCACCGACCGTGACTGGCGACACCTCCGTCTCCACTATATCCGCGACTTTCAACTGCTGGCGCTGCACATGCATCAGGCTATTCTGCGGCTCGAGGGCGGCGGCAGCGTCGAACAGGCCGCCCTGTCACCGCGTGAGCGCAAGTGCCTGCAATGGATCTCGGAGGGCAAGACCAACTGGGAATGCGCGGTAATTCTCGGCCTGTCGGAGCGCACCGTGCGTTTCTACCTCGAGAGCGCCCGTCACAAGCTCAGCGCCGCCAACACCACTCACGCGGTGAATAAGGCCTGTAGGGCAAGCCTGCTTTCCGAACTGCCATGAACCAGGCACCAAGGAAGGGCAGCAAGCCGCGACGCCTCCTGTTGCCAAATCATAGATCCCATGAACTGGGGATGGTCTGCATCGAGCTTCGGCGCTGCAAGGTCCGAAGACCCGTTCATGTCTGATCAGTTTTTCGAGCTTCGACTACTCCGTTATGCGCTCGCGTCCGCCGAACATGGCAGTTTTCGCCGGGCGGCTCTAGCACTCGGCGTCCAACAGTCGAGCGTGAGCAAGGCCGTCGGAAACCTCGAGCACATAATTGGGATGCCCCTGTTCGAGCGAAACCACGCAGGCGTCCGGCCAACGTTAGCGGGCGAGCGGTTCCTTTGGGAAGCGTCCTTGGGCTTCGATCACTTGAAGCGCGCGATGCATGATATTGGTGCGGCTCAGCGTGGCGAACAACGAAAGATCGCCATAGCCTCTAGCGTGCCCTTCGTCCTGCTTGGCGACCTGCTCGAACGCTTCCGCGACGAGCATGAAAGCCTATCCGTCGAGATGATCGAAGCAACCTGCGTGTCGAGTGTAACGCTCGTTCAGCAGCGCAAGGCGGATATTGCCTTTGTTTCGAAGACCACGAGCGACCGTACCCTGCAATCGTTGCACCTGAGGGACGAACGAATGATTGCCGTCCTGCCCAAATCGCATCAGTTAGCGGACGCGCTAGCGGTGACGCCGGAGGAACTCCGGGAGGAGCGGTTTATCCTGAGCACTGGTGGTCTTGGCCCCGAAATCGCTGCGCATCTGTCTCGGCACTTGGCGAAGTCACGCTACGAGCCGACCCTGCAACTGCACAGCATCGGCCAGTCCGACCTTATCGATATGGTTGCGCGCGGCTTCGGCGTTACGATCATCGTTGGGCGCCCTCTTCAGATCGCCTCGGATCAAGTTGCTCTAATTTCCCTTGCGGGTATCTCTGTTATGCCGATCAGCGCCGTTTGGATGGACGGCAATTCCGATCTCGCATTGCGGCAGTTGCAGAGCGTTGCGCGACGCTTCATTCCCAACCAGGGAAGCAGTGCGCGTTCTTGATCGGACTAGGCGAGGGTCTGCGTATGCCGGACCAGATGACGCAAACTTCGAGTAACGAAACGGCTCGGGCGCCATGGCGCTCTAAGGGCGTCGGGTCCAATACCTCCGTCTCGCATCTATCCTCGAAATAGCGCGCCACGCCGTAGCGAACGGTTAGCGGCTTTCCACTTTTTCGTCTGGCGCCACAGAATCTGAGGACAAAAAAGCCCGGCACGTGCGCCGAGCAGTTGGTTAGGAGAACTCGATGCAGCCTGCGGACGGCCCCCCACCTGTTCTGCCTGCGTTGACCTCAGAACTCGCTCCAGTCGCGGGCCAATGCGGTATTGCCAACAGCCGTCAGAGCGGTCCGTGACAGCTTTTGCTGCAATGCCCGGGCTCCGCGCTGCGGCGCTTCGGTCCGTTGCGACCCTTCGCTGTCGATATGGAAGACATCGACGATCCGGTCGAGTTCGATAGCTTGGGCTTCCGTCTGCTCGATGGCGGCATTCGTTTCTTCTACGAGGGCTGCATTGTGCTGGGTCATTTGGTCCATCTGCCGAACAGCGGCTGAGACCTCTTCAATCGCGGCCGCCTGATCACGACTGTTGCGGGCAATGCCCTCCATGAGCAGTGAATTGGCCTTCGCGGCATCAAGCATGGCGGCCAGCTTGCGTGCCGCCTCCGCCACCAGCCTAGCGCCACTGGATACATCCTGGACGCTGTCATCGATCAGCTTTTTGACATCGGCGGACGCCTCCGCCGCAGACTGTGCCAGACGTCGGACCTCGACGGCAACGACCGCAAAGCCCTTGCCCGCGTCCCCCGCGCGGGCTGCCTCGACCGACGCGTTGAGGGCAAGCAGGTTTGTTTGGAAGGCAATGTCGTCAATCATGCCGATGATATTGGAAATCTTGTCCGAGGAGGCGGAGATCTTTTCCATAGCCAGCGTTGCTTCGTTCATCACCGCGCCGCCTTCTTCTGCCGTTTTGCTGACTACTTGCGACTTCGCATTGGCGTCATTGGCCTGCTCGGCATTCTCCAACACTGTCGTGGCGAGTTGCTCCATCGCCGCCGAGGTCTCCTCGATCGTCGCGGCCTGCTTCGTGGTCCGCTCCGAAAGGTCATTGGCGCCCGCGAGAATCTCGCCGGTGGCCGTCTTGAGCGACCCAGAAGTGTGACGCAGCCGGCCCACCACTTCGGTGAGCCGATCGGCGACGCCATTTACGTGGCTTTTGAGCTGAGCAAATGCCCCAAGATGGTCGCCCGACATTCGTTGGGTGAGATCGGTATCGGCCATGGCGGCCAGCACGTGACCGACCTCGGTGAGTCCACGATCGAAGGTCGAGACCAGGCGGTTGACGCTGCTGGCAAGACTGTTGAGTTCGGGATCTGGGAATTCCGTGGCCACCTGGCGCGTGAAATCGCCAGCGGTGGCGGCATCTACGACTTCCCCGAAGGCTCTCTGCAATTCGGCCATCATCTTCTGGCGGTTCTGCTCGTCCACAATGATGCGCGCCGCTTCCGCCTCTGTCATCTGGTTGACACGCAGGCCATTCTCGCGAAATACCTCGACGGCTCGAGCCATCGCGCCGACTTCGTTTCCGAACTGCGTGTAGGGCACGTCGGTCTCGAAGTCGCCACCGGCAATCGACTCCATCGATCCGGCAAGCCGTGGGATCGGGCGCGTAATAAGGCGGGAGAGAACGAAGCCAATCGCCCCAAGAATGAGAGTAACGGCACCGCCTACCGTCAGGATCGTACCCTTGATGCTGTTGGCGGATGCCTCGACATCGGCCATGGTCGTGCCTACGAACATGGCGCCGATCACGTCGCCGTTCGTGTTCTGGATGGGCTGAAATGCTCCGAAGTAATCGGTGCCACCGACCACGACTTCGCCGACGTAGGACTTGCCGTTCATCAGTGGCGCGTAGGCAGGGCTGCGGGCATCGAGTGTTATGTCAACGAGCCGTTCCCCGTCTGGCGAGACGAGGCTGGTCGTTCTGGTCACTAGGTTCTGGGTGGCACCGTCCAACGCGTAGATGCTGGCGTCCTGCTTGGTCACTAGTGTCACCGAGTCGATGGCCGTAGTGTCGTCGAACGGCGGTACTTCCCAGCTCTGAAAAGTCTCTATCGTCCCTTCTGCGGACCAGGTCAGCACCGAGCCGAAGAGACGACGCTCGAGTATTGTGGCCGCTGCGCCGAGGTTTGCGTTCTGCTGTTGTCTGCTAGCCGCGAGCGCCTGATCGTGCAGGTTGAAGTAAATCGCACCAGATACCGCGGCGATGGAGCCGATGATCGCGACCATAACCAATCCCAGAATGGCCGTGGTCATCTTGATATTGCCGAAAACTTTGGTGTATTTGCGCATGCCTATGCCATCTCCCCAACTTTAGATGACAATGTTCCCAAACGGCCCTCTCGGGAAGAATAGGTGCGGGCATCAGGTGATTCCCCGTGGGCATCACTCCTTGGCATAGCGACGTGATCGCTTAAGAGCCCATCGAGAGCATCGCGGCGACGGGCATCTTGGTTCAGCCGGCAGGTGCCCGCCTGCACAGCTCTCCAGCTTCCGCCATTGACGGCTAGGTCGCCGCGGACTCCACTCCATTTCATCCGCCCAACAAAGTCGCCGAGTCCTCTCTCTGACTTCTCGTCAATCCGGCTGATGCGCCGGATTTCGGGGCGTTCTGCCCGGGTCTAATTGCTTCAGCGTTTTCAACAAACGTATGGAGCAACGCCGTGATCACTGTCATCGAAGGTGTAGACCGGGACCGTCATCCTGCTTTGATCGACCAAATGTTCCGGATGCGGGCAGCCGTGTTCGCCGATCGATTGGGGTGGGACGTCACTGTTGTCGACGGCCGAGAAGTCGATCGGTTCGACGTGGAAGATCCCATCTACCTGCTCTCCGTTGATGAGGTCACCGAGGAGTTGAGGGGCGCCGTTCGCCTGCTTCCGACGACCGGCCCAAATATGCTGAGGGATGTGTTCTCGGTGCTTGTCCCAGATGGCGCGGTCGAGAGTCCGTTGATCTGGGAGAGTTCGCGCTTCGCCATCAATCCGGATCTAGCGGTCGGACCGGCACGTCACGATCCGAACCAGATCATCGACACCACCACCATCGAACTGCTTTGCGGACTGGTGGAGGCAACACAACTCGCGGGAGTCGAACACATCGTGTCGGTCTTTGACTCGCGGATGGCTCGGATCTTCAGGGCCGTCGATTGCCCATACGAGTTGATCGGTACTCCCGCGCGAATCGGCAAGACGATGACGTATGCCGGCCTGTTTGAGATTTCCGATGCCCTTCGACGCCGTCTCGGCAACAAGGCCGGACTGCGTCAGCCTGTACTTTCGTCGAGGTCGTTTTCGTCGACGCGCGCTACTCAACAGCGGGTTCTGCAAGCGGTATCCTAGGTGGATTTTCATCACGGTCAGGGCGTTCGGATGGATCTGCTACCCGAACGCTCGATGTTCTCAAGCTGACATTCCCGCACATAGCCTGGCCAGCACGCACGGCGGCTCCCGTCATAGGTGACTCCATGCCCGACCTCTCTCTTGATTTCCGGCTGTTTCGCTACGCGATCGCGTCGGCCGACCATGGCAGTTTTCGGCGGGCCGCCACTGCGCTGAACATCCAGCAGTCGACCGTTAGCCGAGGTGTGCGCAGTCTTGAGTATCGCCTTGGCGCACCACTGTTTGAGCGCAGTCATGCCGGTGTTCGCCCCACTGCGGCGGGGAAGCGATTTCTCCAGGAAGCTGCGCTGGGGTTTGACCACCTCAATCGCGCAATGCAGCGCATCGGCGCACTTCAACGGGGCGAGCATGGGGAGGTCACGATCGCGGCCAGCGTGCCCTTCGTTCTCTTGGGTGAGGTCTTCGAACGGTTCAACCATGAACGGCAAGGCGTTTCGGTGGAGATAGTTGAGGGAACCTGCCGCGAGAGCGCCACTCGTGTTCAACAGCGGGAAGCGGATATTGCGTTTCTGACCAAAGCCCCGGCTGACCCCGCAGTGCAATCGCTGCACTTGCGGGATGAACGGGTGTTTGTCGTGCTTCCGACGTCGCATCGACTAGCCAAGGATGAGACAGCCTTGATGCCAGAGGAATTGCGGTCCGAGAAGTTCATCCTCGCCGCTGGCGGTCTTGGTCCTGAACTTGCGAGCTACCTTAAGAAGCACATGGCTCAATCAGGTAGCGAGCCGACGTTGCAGTCGCACCGGATCGGTCAGTGGGACGTCATCAACATGGTCGCTCGGGGTTTCGGCGTTACCGTAATGATCGGTAGCCTAGAACCAGTCGCACCCGAAGGTGTTGTGCTCGTTCCCCTCTCTGGCCGGTATACCATTCCTGTTCATGCTGCCTGGCTGGCTGAGAATGCCAATCCCGCTCTTTGGGGACTTTTGGGTATTGTGCGCCGAGCCGCATCCCATCGCTTGCAAGATGGGTCATGATCCCGCTGCACCCTTGCGTGAGCGCGCAAACCCTCGGTCGGTCGCAATGAATCGCTGCAGCATCGGCACTATCAAGCGAACCGGATCGCCGGTGGGCAGGCCCGTCTCACGGGAGAGTAGCTCGGCGTAGGTCGCGAGATCACGATGCAGTGCGGCGGGGAGTTCCACCGTCACCTTGATGGGCTTGTCGTCGTGGATCGCGCCGAGCTTGAGCTTTGTCATTCGCCTGCTCCGTAAGGCTCGAGCACGAGATCTCTGGTCACGATTACCCGAACCGGGAAGCCGGGACGGATTGTGAGCGTCGGGGCCACCTGCAACTGACGCTGAACGATCTGCTGACCGGCTTCGTTGATGGTATCCTGGGCGCCGCTGCGGATCGCCTGGATGAGCCGGTCCTCGTCGTCCATCGTCAATTCCGCGCCAACAGCAAGCAGCGTCGACAGGCCGGCGGCTTTCATGAGGTCCCACCAATGATAGTCGATGCCATCCTCAAGCCCGGCGTATCCCGCGGTATCCGCGCCGGGCTGCCGCTCAAGGACGATGGAGCGGCCGTTCGGGAAGATCAGACGGTTCCAGACCAACAGGATGCGCCGCTGCCCGAAGGCGACCCCGTTGTCGTATTCGCCAATGATGCGCGTTCCTTGTGGGACGAGAAGGGTGCTACCGGTCGGGCTGTCATAAATGTGCTGCGTGACTTGTGCCGTGATCTGGCCAGGGAGGTCGGAACGGATGCCGGTGATGAGTGCCGCGGTGATCACCGAGCCAGCCTGAAGAATGAAAGGCGAGGCAGGCGCTGCGACACTAACGGGCGCCACGGTTCGGCGATCGGCTTCGGCATTGAGGAAGGCGAGTTGTCGGTCCTGCGCCCCGGTACCGGCTAGGGCAGGGGCGGTTCCGCGGGGAGTCGCCTGAAAGGTCGGAAGCCCCGAATTCGCTGAGGACCGGGTTTGAAAGAAGATCTCGCTGGTCCGGGCCGCTTCCATTTCGGCGAGGCGCCGCTCTTCGGCAGGGTCTGTCTTTGGTACGGGCATGATCTCGGCCGGGACGTCGCGGCCTTCCTCGCGGGCGCGAACGATTGGACCACCAAGATCGCCTGGTAGCGGCGGGCCAAGCTGTGGAATGCCGCTATAGTCGTTGGGCAAGCCTTGCAGGCCGTCGGCAGTCTGGCGGCGGTCGGTTGTGAACAATTCCTCCGGGCTTGGCTGCCGGTCGCCAGTCTGGAGGGCATAGATCAAGGCGCCGCCGATGCCGATGCCGGCGACGAGACCGACGCCGGCAAGAACCCGGCGCGAGATGCGCGTGACCCGTGGTGCCTCCGCGCGCAGCCGCATGGTCCCGGTCGCCTGCGGCGACGAGGCCTGTACATCGCTCTGTCTTGCGGCATCCGGTTCGCTCATGACGATGGCCTCCCGTCGGTGCGCACGATCCTGACCGTCTGCTGCCGGTTGCCACTGCCAAGCCGGAGCTCGGCCGCGCCAAAGAGGCGATCGACGATCAGGATGTTCTGATAGATCCGGCTGTTGACGATCTCGGGCTCGCCGTTCGAGCCGATCACGAAGATTGGCGGCATCTCGCCTTGGACAATGCCTCGCGGAAACTCGACATAGACGCGCCGGCCATCGTCATAAATCGAGACCGGCCGCCACGGCGGCGCGTCGCCGGTGAGGCCATAGCGATAGTTGCGGGCCGCGACGGCCGGGATGATTGGAGTGGTGGGCACGTTGGTGCGTGGCGAAGCCACCTGCGGATAGGCCCAGGCGACGGCCGGCATATAGGGGTTTTCACCGGCGCGCAGCTCAAGCATGTAGGTGCGCCGGTCGGTGGTAATGACCAGATTGGTACTGATGTCGTTGCGGGTGGGCTTGACCAGCACATGGACGCGCCGGGTGGCGCCGCTACCGCTTTCGGTGTCGCCGATAATCCAGCGGGCAGTATCGCCGGCGGCGATCGGACCGGCGCCCGTCAGGCTCTCGCCCGGCTCGAGCGCGATGTTGGTGATTTGCCCAGGGGCAACATAGACCTGATAGAGCGCACCTTCGCTCCACGGATAGATCTGGATGGAATTGTAGTAGCCTTCCTTACGCGGTTCGACACGCGCGGCGACGTTGGCGTTCTCTACCCGGCCGGTCGGCGTGCTTGCGGGGTCGCCGCCCTTGGCCGGAGTCCAGGTCGGCGGCACAAGAATGGGGCGCGGGAGGCCGTCGCCTGTGCTGACAGCGACAGCAGGCAGCGGCGGCACGTTGGCGTCGTAGCTGATTTGCGGCGGCTTCGGCGCCGTGGCACAGGCCGCGAGCGCTACAGTGGAGAGCAAGAGCACGCTAATCGTAGATGCGGATTTACGGAAAGCCGGATTGGCGGCGCGGCGGATTGTCGGTTGGCTCATTGCCCCAACTCCCGTGACCAGTTTATGGCGTTGATGAAGACCCCGAGCGGATTGCGGCGCAGACGCTCGGCATCGCGTGGCGGCTGGATGACGACGGTGAGGATAGCAGTCCAGCGCTCCGTCCCGGCGAGTTGACCGTTCTCGTAGCGGCGCTCGTTCCAGGCGACGCGGAACGAATCTGGCGAGGCGCGGATGACGCTCGAGACCTCGACTGCGACCTGCTGCTTGCCGACACGGGTGAAAGGGTCGTTCGACCGGGCATAGTCGTTAAGCGCCGTAGCGCCGCGATCGGTGGTGAACTCATAGGCGCGCAGCCAGTTCTGGCGCACGATGATGGGGTCGGCCGAGATCGAGCGTACCTGCTCGACGAACCGCGCGAGATGGAAGGCGATCTGCGGATCGGTCGGCCGATAGTCGGCAACAGCCGGTTCGACCGTGCGGGCCTCGCCGGTACGATCCACCTCGACGACCCAGGGCACGACGTTCCCGCGCGCCGACTGCCAGACCAAGGCGCTGGCGAAGCCGGCGGAAAGAACGAGGCAGCCGAAGGCCATGAGGCGCCAGTTTCTTGCCTGGACACGCGCGGAACCGATACGTTCGTCCCAGACCTGGGCGGCCCGCTGGTAGGGTGTCTCGGGTTCCGGCGTCTTGCCGTAATGGGCTGCCGGTCGTTTCAAGAAGGTCATGGGCGGTCTCTCTCGGAAAGGCTGACGGATGCGCCGCCACCGTGGTTGTCGCCGGAACGGACTGCATGGGCGGCAGCGGTGACGCCGTGGCTCATGGCCTGGTTGTGACGCATGCGGCGTGCCCAGGCCGGCGGCCCGTCAGTGGCGGTGGAAGGTGCGGGCGGATCGGCGACACCGCTGCCAACCGTGCCCATGGAGGACGAACCACCTGTCGCCTCGAATGTCGCGCGCCCGCCTGCGTCAAAGGAGGAACTCAGGTTATCGGAGACGCGGGTGGCAGTGCGCTTGAGGGGGGACATGGCGCTGCTTCCGGCCGCACGGGCAACACCGCCAAGGCCCGCCGCAACGCCGGAGGCTCCGGATTCGCCGGTCGAGGCGAGAGAGTATGCCGTCGAGGCACCGCCGGCGAGGGCAGCGCCGCCGCGCGTCGCCGCAACTCCGCCGGACAACGCAGCGCGTCCGCCCTTCGCGGCGAGCATGGCACCACCTCCGGCGGCCAGGGCAGCGCCGCCCGCGGCAAGGCCGGTTCCGACCGCCGCGCCGGCACCGAGTTGCGGTCCGCCCGAGACGATCCCGTTGGCGATGCCCGGTCCGAAAACGCCGAGACCGAGAAGCGAAAGCGCTGCCAGAACGATGGCCATGGCGTCGTCGATGGTCGGCTGCTCGCCACCGAAGCCGGCGGTGAACTCACCGAACAGCGTCGAGCCGATACCGATAATGACGGCGAGCACCAGGATCTTGATTCCGGACGAGATGACGTTGCCTAGAACACGCTCGGCCATGAAGGCCGACTGGCTGAAAAGACCGAAGGGGATGAGCACAAAGCCGGCGAGCGTCGTCAGCTTGAACTCGATGAGCGTGACGAAGAGCTGAACCGCCAGGATGAAGAAGGCCAGCAGCACCAAAAACCAGGCGATCAGCAGGCAGATGATCTGGAGGAAATTCTCGAAGAACGCCCAGTAGCCAGACATTTCGGCGATCGCCTCGAGCAGCGGCCGGCCGGCGTCGAGCCCGGTCTGGGCAACCCGACCGGGACGCATGAGGTCGGAAACCGAGAACCCGGTCCCCGAGGCCATGAGGCCGAGGCCGGCAAAGCTGTCGAAGACCATGCGGGCGAGGCTGTTCCAGTTGGAGATCAGGTAAGCAAACACGCCGACGAAGATCGTCTTCTTCACCAGGCGCGCGATGATGTCCTCGTCGGCACCCCAGGCCCAGAACAGGGCCGCCAGAGTGATATCGATGACGATCAGCGTGCTGGCGATAAAGGCGACCTCGCTACCGAGCAGGCCGAAGCCGCTATCGATGTACGAAGTGAAGACCTCAAGAAAGCGATCAATGACGCCGGCGCCTTCCATGGTCTAGTTCCCTGTTGCCGGCGCAAGAAAGCGGCGGCGATTCTGGTCCCAAGCGGCCAGGCAATCGACATCCCGGGTTGCGGCCTCTCCGATCCGCTGGCAGCGCTGGAGCGTCGCACGCAACGGATCGCTATGCGTCGCCTCGGTCGCGGGGGGCGACGGAAGGGCACCGGCTGCAATTTCCTCCCGCGCGCGGTGGACGTCCGCGGCCACGATCGCCACCGCGGCGACGATGACCACTACGAGTCGAGCCAGCATCCGTCCGTCCATGATTCATCCCCGGCTTTTTTGCTCAGTTGCCGCCCGGGAACATCTGGGCGCCGCCGGGCTGGTAGCCGGCGCCGGGTTCGAGGAAGCGGCGGCGCTGTTCGCGCCCTTGCTCGGCGGCGGCTGCCTGTTCGGCGGCGGACAGCGCATCGGCCCGGCCGTTTGCCGCGAGCAATGCCGTCAGGTCGGCGAGTTGCTGGGCCTGAAGCGCGAGGATCTGATTGCCGGCTTGGGCCGCCTGCAGTGCGCCGGTCGCGCCCTGGCTTTCTCCGACCAGATTGGAGAGCTCTGCACGCTGCGTCTCGATATTGCCGACGACACCGGCCTGGACACGCATCGCGTCCTGCAGGGCGCCGACGGTGTTGCCCCAGCGCTCTCGCGCCAGACCGACGAGCGCCTGATCGGACATGGAGAGATCCATGTTGCTGTACTGCTGCGTGAAGATCTGATCGATCTCCTGGACGTCGAAGGCGATGCGCTGCGCCTGTCCTAGGAGTTGCTGGGTGCGCTGAACCGACTGCTGAAGTTGCTGCAGCGAGGAGTAGGGCAGGCTCGCGAGATTGCGCGCCTGATTGATCAGCATCTGCGCCTCGTTCTGGAGGCTCTGGATCTGATTGTTGATCTGCTCCAGCGCGCGGGCGGCCTGCAGCACGTTCTCGGCATAGTTAGACGGGTCAAAGACGATGTCGCCGAAGCCGAACAGGGCGTAGGCAGGCGTGACCATCACGGTCGACAGGGCGATGGGCGCGGAGAGCACAGCGGTGCCGATGAGCAAGGCATGAAGAGAGGAGCGAAGTCGGGTCATGGGGAAACCTCCAGGGTGGGTTGAGTTGCTGTCGCCACGGGCGCGGCGAGATTGGTGAGGTCGGGGATGAGGTCGGCGGCCCAGTCGAGGTTGTGGATGCGCAGCCAGATCTCGAGAAAACGGTCCGGGCCGTGTTCTGACAGGACGTGCTCGATCAAGGCGTGATCGGACTTCGCGGAGGCTGCGGAGAGAGCCAGCGCGACGTCGCCGAGACCGAGCTCGAACAGCCGGTTGCCGCGCCGGGACTGGGCGTAGTAGTCCCGCTTCGGAATGGCGCGGGCTAAGATTTCGATCTGCCGGTCGTTGAGACCGAAGCGGCGATAGATCGCCGTGATCTGCGGCTCGATCGCCCGATCATTGGGCAGCAGGATACGGGTGTGGCAGGAGTCGATGATCTCCGCCGCAATCGTGCTTTTCTCGAGCTGTGCCAGTGACTGGGTGGCAAATACGACGCTTGCGTTCTTCTTGCGCAGCGTGACCAACCATTCAGCGAGTTGCTTGGAGAACCCGGGATCACTGAGGGCTAACCAACCCTCGTCGACGATGACGAGCGTTGGCCGGCCGTCGAGGCGACCAGCGATGCGGTGGAAGAGGTAGGCAAGCGCCGCCGGAGCCGCGCCCGTGCCGAGCAGGCCCTCGGTCTCGAAGGCGAGCATGGAGGCTTGCCCAAGGTTCTCCCCCTCGGCGTCCAGGAGCCGGCCATAGGGACCGCCGACGCAATAGGGCTGGAGCGCGCGCTTCAGATCATTGGACTGCAGCAAGACCGTGAGGCCGGTGATGGTGCGTTCCTCGACAGGGGCCGAGGCGAGGGAGGTCAGGCTGGTCCAGATGTGTTCCTTGACCTCAGGCGTGATGGTGACGCCTTCCCGCGTGAGGATGGCGACGATCCAATCGGCTGCCCAGGCGCGCTCGGGCGTGTGCGCAATTCCGGCGAGTGGCTGGAGGGAAACGGAGGTCTCGGTCCCTTCGGTGAGTTCGCCCCCGAGATCGTGCCAGTCGCCTCCCATCGCCAAAGCGGCGACGCGGATCGAGCCGCCGAAGTCGAAGGCGAAGACTTGGCCTTCGCCGTAGCGACGGAACTGGAAGGCCATGAGCGCCAGCAGAACGGATTTGCCGGCGCCGGTCGGACCGACGACCAGGGTATGTCCGACATCGCCGACATGGAGAGACAACCGGAACGGGGTCGAGCCTTCCGTCCTGCCAAAGAGCAGTGGGGGCGCTCGGAAATGTTCGTCCCGTTCCGGCCCCGCCCACACCGCCGATAGCGGGATCATGTGGGCGAGATTCAGTGTGCTGATGGGCGGTTGCCGCACATTGGCATAGAGGTGGCCCGGCAGCGTGCCCAGCCAGGCGTCGACCGCATTGACGGTTTCTGCCATGCCGGTGAAATCCTGGCTCTGGATGATTTTCTCGACCAGCCGCAGCTTCTCGTCGGCAACCCGTGCGTCCGCATCCCACACGGTCACCGTCGCCGTGACATAGGCCTCGCCGGCAACGTCGGCGCCCAACTCCTGCAAAGCGAGATCGGCATCGGCCGCCTTGTTGGCGGCGTCGGTGTCGACCAGGGTCGAGGCCTCGTTGGTCAGCACCTCCTTGAGGATCGCCGCGACACTCTTGCGCTTGGCAAACCACTGGCGGCGGATCTTCGTCACGAGCCGGGTGGCGTCGGTCTTGTCGAGCAGGATGGCGCGCGTCGACCAGCGATAGGGAAAGGCCAGCCGGTTGAGTTCATCGAGGATGCCGGGTGTCGTCGCCGCCGGAAAACCGACAATGGTGAGGATGCGCAGATGCGCGTCGCCGAGGCGCGGCTCGAGGCCGCCAGCGAGCGGCTGATCGGCGAGCAGCGCGTCCAGATACATCGGCGTCTCGGGCATCCGAACGCGATGTCGCTTGGTCGAGACCGTGGAGTGCAGATAGGTCAGCGTTTCGTCGTCATCGAGCCAACGGCATTCGGGCATGAAGCCATCGAGCAGGGCGAGCACGCGATCGGTGCGATCGACAAAACCGCGCAGAATCTCCCAGGGGTTGACGCCTGTCTGCTCGCGGCCCTCGTAGAGCCAGCTTTCCGCGCGCGCCGTGTCCTCGGCCGGTGGCAAATAGACGATGGTGAGGAAGTAGCTGGACTCGAAGTGCGTTCCGGCCTCCTCGAAATCGGCCTTGCGCTCCGCGTCGATGAGCGCCGAGGCTGCATCGGGGAACATGCTGTTCGGGTAAGTCGAAGCCTCATGGCGCTGCGCCTCGAGGAAGATGCTCCATCCCGAGCCGAGGCGACGGAAGGCATTGTTCAGCCGGCCGGCGACGCCGACCAGTTCGGCGGGTACGGCGCTGTCGAGATCGGGACCGCGGAATAGTGCCGACCGCTGGAAGCCGCCGTCCTTGTTGAGGACAACGCCTTGGCCGACAAGGGCGGCCCACGGGAGAAAGTCGGCAAGGCGAGCGCCGGCACGGCGATATTCTGCAAGGTTCATCATTCCTGCACCTCAGACGCCCAGATGGCCGGGAATGCGGAGGTGGCGGCGCACCACTTCCACGAAGAGAGGATCGCGCCGCGCCGCCCACACGGCGGCGAGGTGGCCGATCGCCCAGAGCACGATGCCGACCAACCAGAGCCGCAGTCCGAGACCGAGTGCGGCAGCCAGGGTACCGTTGAGAATGGCCACCGAACGCGGCGCGCCACCTAGAAGGATCGGTTCGGTCAGCGCGCGATGGACTGGTGCGGCAAATCCGGGAACGGGCTCGTCCATCAGACCAGCACCCCGCCGCCAAACGAGAAGAAGGAGAGGAAGAAGCTGGATGCGGCAAAGGCGATGCTGAGGCCGAAAACGATCTGCACCAGCCGGCGGAAGCCGCCCGACGTGTCACCGAAAGCCAGCGTCAAGCCGGTTACGATGATGATGATCACGGCGATGATCTTGGCGACCGGACCTTCGATGGACTCGAGGATCTGCTGCAGCGGTTCCTCCCACGGCATGGACGATCCGGCGGCATAGGCGGCCTTGGTCATGGTCACGCTGACCGCGGTAGCAATCGTGATCGCGGCCACCCGTGGACGAGTGCAAAGGGTTCTGAAGTTCATGACAGGGCTCCGGTGGGTTCGGGGGTTGAGATGGCTGGAACGAGCGTGTAGTCGCCGGTAGCGGCCAGGCCGGCGACGTGGGCGAGCTCGGCGAGGCGTCGCGCCGAACCGCGGCCCGAAAGGACGGCGACGAGGTCGATGGTCTCGGCAATGAGAGCACGGGGTACCGTGACGACGGCTTCCTGGATGAGTTGCTCGAGCCGGCGCAGCGCACCGACGGCCGAGCCGGCGTGGACGGTGCCAACGCCGCCGGGATGGCCGGTGGACCACGCCTTGAGCAGGTCGAGCGCCTCGGAGCCCCGAACCTCGCCGATCGGAATCCGGTCGGGCCGAAGGCGCAGTGAGGACCGCACCAGGTCGGCGAGCGACACCACTCCGTCCTTGGTCCGGAGCGCCACGAGATTGGGCGCGGCGCATTGCAGTTCGCGCGTGTCCTCGATCAGCACGACGCGGTCGCCACTCTTGGCAACCTCGGCGAGGAGGGCGTTTGTGAGGGTGGTCTTGCCCGTGGACGTGCCACCGGCGACGAGAATGTTCTGTCGCTCGACAATAGCCTGGCGGAGGACGTCGGCCTGCGCCGCCGACATGATTTCGGCGGATACATAGTCGTCCAGCGTGAACACGGCGACCGCCGGCTTGCGGATCGCGAAGGCTGGGGCCGCGACGACCGGCGGCAACAGGCCCTCAAAGCGCTCGCCGGTTCCGGGCAACTCGGCCGAGACCCGCGGTGCGCCCGCGTGCACCTCGGCGCCCACATGATGTGCGACCACCCGAATGATGCGTTCGCCATCGGCGGGCGTAAGGTGCTCGCCCGTGTCAGCGAGACCTTCGGCCAGACGGTCGATCCAGAGCCGCCCGTCGGGATTGAGCATCACCTCGACGACCGCGGGGTCTTCCAGAAACTGGGCTACAGCCGGACCCAGCGCAGTGCGGAGCATCCGCGTACCGCGTTCGACCGCTGCCGTTCGCTGTGTCGAAAACACCACGTCGTCCCCATTCGCTGCGGGGCGCACACGACGCGCGGCCCTGGATCGGGGACAAGTAGAAGAGGCATGAACGGGCCGACTGCAACAGGCCTCAAGCGGTCGTCGTAGCGTGGCGTGGAATTACAGGGGACGGCGGAGCGCCAGAATTGGCGGTTCACGACTGCTGTTCCCCGGAACTCGTATCGCCGACCGGCAAGATGTCCTCTGGGATCTCGTTGCGCAGTCTTGGACCCTGCGCGAGTCGCCGGCCGAGGGCGGCAACAAAGGCGTCGTAGCGTTTGCCCGACTGAGCTCGCGCGGCGGCCTGAGCCGGTTCCGGCAGTTGCGGCGTCGAGGTCAGCCAGAAGCGCACGAATACAGCGAGGGTTTCTACCGAAATGCCGAGATCGCGCTCCAGCCGATTGAGACGCCGATCGATCTGGTCGAGCCGCTTGGTCATGGCCGCTTCGTGCCGCTCGGCGGCGTCGGGCGAGAGGAACGACGCGATTGCCGCCTCCGCCACGAGCGAGCGGGAGAGATCACGCCGGGCCGCGTATTCGACGAGCGCCTTCATCACCAGCGGGTCGAGGTAGATGGAGAGACGCTGCTTCTTGCCGGGCTTGGGCATGGTCCGTCTCACAGCATGCCGTCGCCAGGATCGAGGTCAGCTTGCCGGGCAACCCGCTGCATGCTGCGGTTGAGGTTGCGCGCGAGCACTGCCGGGTCCTCGTCCGCATCACGATCGGCGTCGAACTCGTCTTCGACAGCCCGCTCCACCTCGGCGGCAACCTTGCTGCTCAGCTCGGGTTGGCGACGCTTCTCGGATTCAGTCGAATCTTCGTCATCACCTACGGTGATCGGTGGCAGGTCGCTGGCCTCAAGCTTCGGACGCCCAGGTATCGGCAGTGCACTCCAGTCGTTGGCCGAACTTTGTGCGAGGTGCTGAATACGAGGCGGTGGCAGAATGCGTTCTGTAAACCGGGCATCCTCGTAGTAGCGGGCTTTCTTTGTTCGGATGGGGTGAATGCCGGCCAGCATGACGATCTCCTCGCTGGGCGGAAGCTGCATTACCTCACCGGGGGTGAGCAGCGGCCGGGCAGTTTCCTGGCGCGACACCATCAGGTGTCCAAGCCAGGGCGAAAGGCGATGGCCTGCATAGTTCTTCATCGCACGCATTTCGGTAGCTGTGCCGAGAGCATCGGACACCCGCTTGGCGGTGCGCTCGTCATTGGTGGCGAAGCTCACCCTGACGTGGCAGTTGTCTAGGATGGAGTTGTTCGGTCCATAGGCCTTCTCGATCTGGTTGAGCGATTGGGCGATCAGGAACGCCTTGAGTCCGTAGCCGGCCATGAAGGCGAGCGCGCTCTCGAAGAAGTCCAGCCGGCCGAGAGCGGGAAATTCGTCCAGCATGAGCAGCAGCCGATGCCGGTCGGTCCTGGCTTGGAGATCCTCAGTCAGCCTCCGCCCGATCTGGTTGAGCAGCAGGCGGATCAGCGGCTTGGTCCGGTTGATGTCCGATGGTGGCACCACAAGATAGAGCGTGGTCGGTCGCTCGCCGCCGACGATATCGGAGATGCGCCAATCGCAGCGCGACGTGACCTTCGCGACAACGGGGTCGCGATACAGCCCTAGGAAGCTCATCGCGGTGCTCAGCACGCCGGAGCGTTCATTGTCCGATTTGTTGAGCAGTTCCCGCGCGGCCGACGCGACGACGGGATGGGCGCCGACTTCGCCGAGGTGGGGTGTCTTCATCATCGCGGCCAAGGTCGCCTCGATAGAGCGCTTCGGGTCGGATAGAAAATTGGCGACGCCGGCGAGCGTCTTGTCCTTCTCCGCGTAAAGGACATGGAGGATGGCTCCCACCAGGAGTGCGTGAGAGGTCTTCTCCCAGTGATTGCGCCGTTCCAGTGACCCTTCGGGATCAACGAGGATGTCGGCGATGTTCTGGACGTCGCGGACTTCCCATTCGCCGCGGCGAACTTCGAGCAGCGGATTGTACGCCGAAGATTCCACGTTGGTAGGGTCAAACAGAAGCGTGCTGCCATGCCTGGCGCGGAAGCCAGCGGTCAACTGCCAGTTCTCGCCTTTGATGTCGTGGACGATCGCGGAGCCCGGCCAGGTCAACAATGAAGGAATTACGAGTCCGACGCCTTTGCCTGACCGGGTCGGTGCGAAGCACAGCACGTGCTCGGGACCGTCATGTCGGAGATAGTCGCGCTCGTATCGGCCGAGGATCACGCCGTCCGGACCCAACAGGGCGGCAGCTTTGACCTCTTCCGGTTTGGCCCACCGGGCCGAGCCGTAGGTCGCGACGTTGTCGGCTTCTCGGGCGCGGAATATCGACATGAGAATGGCGGCGACGATAGAGACGAAGCCGCCCGAGGCTGCGATGAGCGCTCCCTCGTTGAAGATGGATCGCGCATAGGCGTCGTAGAAAAACCACCACCAGAAGAAGGCTGGCGGCTGATAGACCGGCCAGCCTGCCAGATCGAACCATGGGGGGCCAAGCTGAGGCTGAAAGCCAAGTCGACAGGCGGTCCATTGCGTGGCGCTCCAGATCGACGTGAGCACGATGATTCCGACGACAGCAATCTGGCCCCAAAGTATCTTCGTTCCCGACATCGCCTCCTCCTTGCGGATATGAGGTCGGGCCACACAGCTTCATCATTCAAGGGCAATTTGAAATGGGTGGCATTGCAGCGTGCCGTGGCGAGGAAAGACAGGTCGGAAGCGGCACCGCCGCCTCGCACAGAAAGCGGGCATGTCATCCTATATCGCAGATGATAGCTAGTCAGGATCGCGCCAGCTGCGGACCCTGGGCAGGGAACTTCCCGAACGTTTATTCGTGACGGCAAGCCTAGCACAACCTTGCAGGGGCGGCTCTTGGCTACCATACCTTCACTGCGCGAATGGCCGCCAGTTTCACCGGGTCGCCGATGTCCCCTGCGAGTTTGTCAACCCAAGCCTGCGCGTACGTGTAGTCGCCGTGGGCGGCGTGATACAGGCAGTATTCCTTGTTGGTGTTCTCTGGGTGTGCCGCCTTGGTCTTTGGACGCACCTGGTAGTGCCGCCAAGCTCGAATGTGGTCATTGCCCTTCCGGGCGAAGTTGACCGACTTCTTCCGGTTTCCATTGATCCAGGCTTGCACATCCTGGTTGGCCCATCCCTTCTTGAGGAGCGCCTTCGCTACGCGCTTCTCTTGGATCGTAAGCGTTGCACCGTGACCTGCCATGCCTCCCCCTAACCACAATGCACCCTGGTCGTCCGACTTCGTCGATGTCGAGTTCTGGTAGCGGCATAACGGAAAGGCGCATCATCCCGGCCGCACCGGTATTCTACACGCCGGCAACGCTTAGCCGAAATCTGGCCGACGACGAGTTGCCGCCTGCCACAGCCTGCCCAGGCTGGCGCTGACTGGTGCGGGGTGGTATACGTACCACTCGGCCGTCTCGCCAGACCTGTCGCCGGGTCAAAGTGGACATATCGATTTGGAATGCTCATGTCGCTCCTCTCAATTGAGGTCGATGCGTAATCGGCGAACTTCGACCGCATTGACGAGGATACGACGATGACCGTCATCCAGCTCAAAGAATCCTATATCAAGTCCATGAAGCGCGAGTTGCGCGGACAGTGCAGCGCGGGTTCGGTGCACCTCACCGAAGCAATCGCACGAGCCTGCGGGTATAGCACCAATGCAGCTCTCCTTGCCGACCTCAACGGTCAAGCGGAAGGGCGCTATCTCCGCTTCGATGAAGACGCGTTCCGGATGAGGTTGCTGGATTTCAACGGGACAGCCCCGGAAAAAATCGAGTTACCAGAACTCGGCCGCCTAGCCCGCTACGTGGAAAGCCTGTTCGACGACACGGCTCTCGGGATCATCGAGATGCACCCCATGCGCGCCCGCTTCCGCCTCGGAGGGATCGACACCGTCGTCCAGATCGACTTAGTACAAATCGGCAACGGCAATGTGCAGTTCCGGCGTTCTCACGCCATACATACGCCGACGCAAGCGGGTCCCTACTGGCCGGGTCGGGACTTCGACGACGATCCTGCCTACGCAATGCACAGAGCGATCGAAAGTATTGTCGATTACTACCGACAGGCTATCGGTGAGGGTTACAGGCCTGACCCCAAGTGGCTAGTGAAGTCGCGGTACTAGGCTGGAGCGATAACGATCTGGCGCCGCGGTCGTTGCCTAACATGTCGACCGCGGATGCCACGAAAACGCCAATGGCTCCCTGCTTTCTTCAACTAGATCCGGCGGTTGTAATCGGCATCAGTTCGATGTCGGTGCCCGGCGCCTATTCGAAGGAAAGGTGAACGGCTGCTTTGGCCAACACCGGCTAGCGGTGCAATGTCCGGCAAGGACGAAAAGGGCAGTGTGCTGGCTGCTGTCATTGTGGGTATCGCGGGAAAGTTTGAGCAGGAGAATCCGCCACAGGCTTGCTTCCAAATATGCGCTAGTCTGTTCCAACTGCCTTATTCAGCAAAAGCTTCGGCGCGGGCCACCATATGATTGTTCACCTGGTAGACGGCACCTACGAATTGTTCCGCCATTTCTACGGCCAACGGCGCTTCAACAACGGTCAGGACAAGCCGTTTGGCGCCGTCGTTGGCGTGCTGCATACCGTCCTGGAGATGGTCGAGGGCGGAGCCACACATGTCGGGGTGGCGACGGATCATGTCATCGAGTCGTTCCGCAACGGGCTGTGGCCCGGATACAAGACCGGGCAGGGGATCGAGCCGGCTCTGCTGGCGCAGTTCCATCCGCTCGAGGACGCCCTTGCCGCGATGGGGGTCGTCGTCTGGCCCATGATCGATTTCGAAGCCGATGATGCGCTCGCTGCTGCGGCACACAAAGCGGCTGCCAATGATCGGGTCGAGAAGGTCTGTATCTGGACACCGGACAAGGACCTGGCCCAATGCGTGCAGGGAACACGCGTCGTCCAAGTCGATCGCAAAACCAAGACAGTCCGCGACGAAGCCGGTGTGCGCGAGAAATTCGGCGTGGAGCCTGCTTTGATCCCAGACTTTCTGGCCCTGGTGGGCGACAGCGCTGACGGTTATCCGGGTCTCGACGGCATCGGTCGCGTATCAGCCGCACGACTCTTGGCCCGTTTTGGCCCCCTTGAAGGGTTTCCTGACGACGTACTTGGCAAGCGGCACGCGACGGCTTTGCTGTTCAAAACCCTTGCTACGCTTCGAAGCGACGCCCCAACTTTCGACGGCGTCGACGACCTGTGCTGGATGGGCGCAACGGATTCTTTCGCGGCCTTTTGCGAAAAAGCGTCGGAACCACGCCTCCTTGAGCGAGCTACAAAGGTGGCCGGCCAGGCGGTGAGCTCCTCGCAATAGCACGCCACCGGGTCCCCCGTCGTTCACAAGCCAATCCCTCGCTTCCGATTGAAACTCCAATCGACTCCAGCGCCGCCGCGGGCGATGCCCGATACGTGCTGACCGACTTTTCTTTCCAACGATGGTGTCCATGGCACGAGCTGGAAGCCTAAGCCGTCATCGATCATGGCGAACCTACCCGATGCCATTGCAAATCGCTGGCGGTAAGTGCCCGAGACGTGTTCACCGGTCGTCGTCTTGTTGAATGCGCGGCCGAGTTCGGCCGCAAGCTTGGCGCCGAGCGCTTCGAGCTCACGCTGTCGCAACGTGTCGAGTAGATTGCGCGCGAAGATCAATCTGCTGCCCTGGCGTCGCGCGAGACCTTCCTCGACCAGATGCTCGGCGCGCCGTTCCATGGCGTCCCGAACTTCGCGTCCGAAACCACCCCCGCCCAGCGCGACTGGATCGCGGGATACGGCCTGCCGGTCGAGCCAGGTCGCTCCGTCCGCCGTGACCTGGCGCTCGACGGGGAGGTCCGATCGAACCGCGATCACCACCCGGTGCCGGCCTTGCGGGTCGGCGAAGCTGCGGAGTTCGACGATCGAGCCAGGCGAACTATCCCCGGCGGCATCAAGGTCGGGGAGCCTGATGTGGTGGGCGCGGCCATCGATACCATCGATCACGGCATAGGCTGTCGCCTTGAGCTCATCGTCGAGCCCGCGCTCGACCAGGCGCCCTATGATCGGTTCCTGCATGTCCTCGCCGGCAAGGACGAAACTGGCAGCGCCGCGCTCGATACCGGCTTCGGCCAGGCCGCGATGAATGCGCTTTATGATGTCGCCGCGCTCGCCCAATTCGCGCAGGGTCGCTTCCGCTTCATCGAACATGAACCATTGGCCCTGGCCGACCTGTTGAGCGACACCGAGACGTTCTAACGTACGGAGTCGGCCGACTTTGACTGTGAGGTACTCATCCGGCTCCTCGCTGGCCCGCGGAGCGAGATCGATGATGCCGGTGCGTTGGCCATCGCGCTTGAGCTGCCGGTCAAGATTGGTCCAGCGTTCCGCCTCGACCTGACGCTCGAGCTTGTGGCGGATATCGTGGTCGGTACGCGGGCCGAGTTCCTGAGTAATGAGATCGCGCGCCCGGTCTCGCATGCCCTCCTTGATGTAGTCGCGCGCGATGACGAGGTTCTCGCCGTCGTCGCGCACACCTCGAACGATCAGATGGACGTGTGGGTGCTCTGTGTTCCAGTGATCGACGGCCACCCAATCGAGGTCTGTGTCGAGATCCCTCTCCATCTGCGCGACGAGATCGCGGGTGAACGCTTTGAGATCGGCCATCTCGATCGCGTCGTCCGGCGAGACGATGAAACGGAAATGATGCCGGTCGTCCTTGCAGCGATCGGCGAAGGTGTCGGCATCCGCTTCGTCGGTTTCGGGACCGAAGAGCCTAGCCTTCTCTCCATCCCGGGTGACACCTTCGCGGCGGAGATAGGCGAGATGCGTCGGCAGGTTCCCGCCGCGCAGGTTCATGCGCACGACCCGCGCCTTGATGACGGCGCCGCGCGAGCGCGCCGTGAGCAGCCGGTTGGCCTGAACCGATGCACGCTGGCCTCGCCCAAACCGCGAGCGGTTGCCAGGCCTGATCCGTCCCTGCCGGGAGACTGAGCCTCCGGCCTTCTGCGCAGCGGCAAGTGCCTGCGCGATGAAGGGTCGAGCGCGCTGCGCCTTGCTCGAGCGAACGCGGCCCGGGCGGATGCGAAACGCTCGGTCGTCGCTCATGGCCGCGGCTCCGCACATCGCGCTACGGCGCTGAAACTGCAGCTGAAGTGCTTATCTTGCGATGTAAGCACCCGAGCCGCACATCTCAAAAACCTCTCGCAAGTCTTTGAAATATAAACCCCCGACCGCCGCGCACCTCGCGCCCCTTTATCCTGCCATCTCCCGGTTGCTGCTGTGGGTTTCCACGCGCGCACCCTCCATACTGCGCAGCGGTTCGCCGTCATGCGAAAGCGCAGTCCGGTGCTCATGGCTATGAATCCAGGCCGGATCTCGCGACGAAAATGCCGTCCGAAGGTAGTGGCGTTGCATCATCACTGTGCTGCGGTTCCGCCATCGCCTCTGCCTCGGTGTGACTGTCAAGTTGCCGTGAGCCGGCAACAGAGACGCCACCGGTTGGCACAACAAAGAGCGGTGCGTCGCGCCAATCGGTGTGCCGCGGCGCGGCCTCGGTCCTTTTCGGCAACGTGGCACCGCCGAGCAGCGGGGCGAGTTTGACAACATAGTCGCGGGTCTCGGCCGGTAACGGGCGACCGGTTGAAAGATACTCGTCGTACCGACCGGGGCCGGCATTGTATGCCGCCAACATCGCGCCGACATTGCCGTAGCGGTCGAGCATTGCCCGCAGATAAGCGGTACCCGCGAGGATGTTGTCGCGCGGGTCAAACGGGTCGTCGCCGAGCCGATAATGCGCGCGCAACTCGTCCCAGGTGGCGGGCATGATCTGCATCAGGCCCATCGCGCCGGCGGAAGAGACCGCGCCAATGTCCTGCGCGCTCTCGGCATCGAGGACGGCGCCTATCCAGGCCTCGGGAATGCGGAAGCGCTGCGACGCTTCTGCAATGTGGTTGGCGAACCGGTGGTTGGCCGCAGACCTGGCGACGGGCTTGTTTTGCGCGTGCGCCGCAGGCTCGGGCGCGAAGACGAACAGGCCGGAAAGAAGGACGACGGCGACACGGCAGCACGTACCGTGGCGCCGGAGCGCATCACCTGTGCGGTGCTGGGGCATGGTCAGTCCTGCGGCCTGTCCTGATCATCGTGCTTCTTCGGGCGCGTCCAATGCAGGCCCCAGTCGCGGCCATTCTCGCCCGACTGGAAGAGGCGGGCGCGGATCGGTTGCGCAAGGGAGGGGTCGTCGAGGATAACCGAAATGTAGGCGCCGGCGCGGTCACCGGTCTGAAGCCAGCCCGCGCCGATCTCGATGCCGTCTTCGTCGCCGAGCCGGATGCGGTAGTCTGGCGCGTTCTCGATATCAACATTGTCGGCGGGCACGAAGACCACGGCGAGGTCGAGCGAGAGCGTGCGCACACGCCCCGAATAGCCTGCCTGCGTGCGGGTGAATTGACCGATCTGTGCCATGGAAGCGTTCCTTTCTGGCGGTTGGGAAGGGGATCAGGGCGCGTCTGCCGGTTCGCCGACGTGCCAAAGGAATCGACCGTCGCCTTCCGTGTCGGTCCACAGCGGAAGGGCTCGGGCGACGATCGTGGCGACGGGAAGCGGCCCGAAATAGCGGCCGTCGAGGCTGTCGGGCACGTCCCAGTTCATCAAGAAGATCTCACCCTCGGCGAGCCTCCGGCAGCCTTGCCAGGAGGGCAGGGGACGGCCGAGGCTGTCCCTCTCGCGCGCTTCGCCGTAGGCGTGGTCGAAGGCGATGATGGTCGCTCCGCGGCGGCAGACCGTGGCGCCGGCGAGCGCCAGTACGCGCTTGATCAGCGGCACGCCGCGCGCGAGATAGCCGCGTCCGGCAAGAAAGGCGGCCAGCGGCTCCGGCGGCCTGACGACGACGAAGTCGCCGATATCGAGGCGCTCGACCGGCGCGTGGCGATAGAGCCCTATTGGAACGCTGGCGGACGCATTCCAGATGAAGGCCGGGGCGTAGCCCAGCCACGCCGGCATCGCGACCAGGGTGGTGGCGGCGACCATGGTCGTGGTGATCGCGCGCCGGCTCATTGCTCGGCCCTCCGGCGCTTGAGCCATGCTTTGTGCCGGTCGACGTCATAGGCGCGCGGCTCGAGACCGGTAGTGATACGGTGGCTTACGTGGCGCCAGTGGTCGGTGGCGACGTCGCAGGCATCGATCCCAAGCGTCTCGATCGCATCGATGATCTCGAGCACTCGAGCGACCTTCGGCCAGCCCTCGACCTTGAGCAGGATGTCGCCGCCGGGACGGACGAACGGCAGCGTCTGGAACGGCTCACCGCGGTTGACCGTCCGCACGACATCGATGCGCGACAGCACCGTGCCGTAGTCATTGGCAGCCCAGCGCACGAAGGCGAAGATGCTGCCAGGCGCGAAACCGACCAGACGTCGATGGCGATCGAGGACCTGTTCGTAGGTCTGCCGACCGAACCTTATCCAGTATTCGATCCGCTTCTCCCGCCAGGTCAATTCGACCAGCGTGGTGAAGGGCGGCGGGCCGTCGACGGTTGCCCGCTTGCTCAGAGGCAGGGAGGCAGGCTGGGTCATCTGGAAGCTCCGTCGTCGGCGGGAAACTCGCGGGCGAGCAACTCGCGCAGCATGTCCGCGACCGTCGTGCCGCGCTGGAAAGCGGCGACCTTGATGCGGCCTCGCAGTTCGGGTGTGACGTCGATGGTGAGGCGCGCGGTGAAGCCGGCGGCGGCGCCGCGCGGCGGCTCAGCGGCGGACTTGATCCAGCGCTCAGGGTCGCCGGGACGGGATGCGAACCCGTGCTTGGCGGCCCGGGTGGTCATGGCGCGACCGTGCCGATGCGCAGGCGGTCGATCTCGGTCGCCAGCGCCGTGATCTCCCGTGCTGCGGGAGTGTCGTCGTCCATTTCGCCGGCGAGCCGACCGGATTGCGCGGCCTGAGCGAAGACGACGCGTTGGCCGACGGTTGCCTGGAGGACCGGCGGGTCATGATCGGCGAGTGTCTCGGCAGTTTCGCGGGCGATAACTGTACGTGCGCCGCAACGGTTGAGGACGAAGCGGGCGGCGAGCTGCGGCCGGTAAATGCGCGCTTCGGAAAGAAGCGCCAGCATCTCGGCCGAGGCCCAACCATCGAAGGGCGATGGCTGAACGGGGATCAGCACCAGGTCTGCGGCAAGCAGGGCGGATCGCATCAGGCCGGCGACACGCGGCGGACCATCGATGACAACATGATCGGCATCGCGCGCGAGTTCGGGGGCTTCCCGATGCAGCGTGTCGCGGGCCAGGCCGACGACGCCGAACAGGCGCGGGGCGCCGTCGCGGTTGCGCTGCTGCGACCAGTCGAGGGCCGAACCTTGCGGGTCGGCATCGACCAGGGTGACCCGCCTGCCGCGGCGTGCCCATTCACCCGCGAGATGCAGCGCCAGCGTCGTCTTGCCGACGCCGCCCTTTTGGTTGAGGAGTGCGACGATCATCGGCCGTTCCTCCGGCCGGAGGGACCGGAAATGGACGGGTTATCCCCGGACCGCGCTTCCAAATAATAAGATTTAGATTCTTCTTTAGAGTCTTTACGGGTGCGATTCCGCTCGGTGGACCAAAGCCTTAACGGAGGTTCCTGCGCCTGAAGTACAGATAGGTTTGCGCCTGATGTACGGATACCGGATGCGCCTGATGTACGGATATCGCGCGAAGTTACGCACAGCTTTTCCACAGGGCGGATGTGGATAAGTTCGGAACGGCCCGAGCGGTGTTCCATGGTGAGCGAATAGCCGGGAAGCGGCTGGCGTCGTGCGATGGCGCGGATGTCGATGGCGAAGTCGGAATACCGCGCGAGCGATCCGCTCTTGGCATGGAGATGGCGCAGTTCGAAGCGCCAGCCGCCGGTCTGCCGGCCGGCGTGCTTGCGAGCGATGCGATAGAGCCAGCGTTCGATGCCGCCGGTCAGCGCGAAGTAATCTGGATCGATGGCAAGGACCAGGCAGCGGTCGATGATGCCCTGATAGAGCCATTCGGGTAGGACGAATTCCATACCCTCGACGCGGCCGCTGCGCGTCGCGAGTTCCTCCCATTCGTTGATCCAGGAGAACTGCTGGCGCCGCCAATGCTCGCCTTGGCGGATCGTCGTGCGGATCACGGTCGATTGGAGGCGGGTGAGCGCACCCTTGATAAGGAAGTAGCTGCGGGCACCGGTGGTGCGGCCGATGGCGTTGAGGAGTTGATAGGGCGTGAAGCGAAAGAAGCGTGAGGTGGGGAGGCCGCGGTCCTGCGCGGCCAGAATCTGGCTCGCCGCCCAGATCAGCACATCGGCATCCCAGATCGTCGCCATGCCATGTTCGGCGACTGCATAGACCTGCAGTTCGATGTCACCGGCCTTGTAATGGATCGGTGCAATCCGGCGGGACTTGGAGAGGGAGAAGAAGGGGTGCGCCATCAGATCGCGCTGGTCGCGTGGCGGCACGTCGCCGCTCAGTGCGTCGAAGGGATCGAGGTGGGCGCGTTCGCTGCGTTGGTAGGTTGAGGCGGTCATTGGATCACCGCTCTCAGCGTGCTTCGAGGCGGCGGGCTGGATGGACGGTTCCGACGCCAGGATCGGACGTGGACGTCTTGGTGCCGCGGTTGGCCCAGGCCTGCAGATCCTCGAGCGCATAGACGACGCGGCCGCCGAGTTTTCGATAGGCGGGCCCGGTGCCATAGGTTCGGTGCTTTTCGAGGGTCCGGTCAGAGAGGCCGAGGAAACGGGCGGCCTCGGGTGTCCTGAGGAACCGCGGCGGCATGCCGGCGGAATTGGAAGTCATGGTCGGGCCTCCGGGGCTTCATTGAGGCCGCCGGATGCTGGCGGCGGATGAATGCCACGGTGGCGAAGACTGTCGGGTTGGGGGGATGAGGAAGTTTGTGAGGCGAAGTTCCTCACCCTCAACGCACCGCGCTTGGGCTATTCTTTCCGACGATGATGCAAGAGATGACGATAGCCACCGGCGACCATGGCCCGGCCGTCCTTGACCAAGCCGATTACGCTCGCGCGCAAGGAGGAGGTCTTCCACGGCTCGGAGGCTACGCGGTCGACTCCGAAGATGACGCCGGCGATCTCACGATAGCTGGCGCCGGCCAGGTGGCCGTCGGTTGCTTGGAGCATGTGCCGGTGCCGCCGCTTCTGCTGCGATGTCAGCCGTCGGTCGTCGGGGACCGTCCTCCCTTGCAGAGCGCGCAGAAGCCGTTCGACTGCTTCGATCCTGTCGGGACCGTTCGCGTCAAGTGGTACGAGCGCGGCGAGGGGGGTCCCAGCCGGGGTGTCCGGGAGCCGCACCAGCCGGACGGTCTGGCTGTCGGCCTTGAGATGGAAATGCACGCCTTGCTCGTCCGCGCGCGGCGAGGTTTCGCGCAGCTCGGAGAAGAGATTGCCGGCCGCCGGCAGGATGTCTGGCGCGTGCGTGAGCAGCACGGTGCTTGTGTCGAATTCGGCCGACCAGAGCACCGGACCCTCGCCAGCATTCAACGACGGCGGGACGAAAAAACTGCAAGCCCCATTTCCGATGGAGCTGATGCTTGAGGGAAGGACTATCGGCGCTTGCGTAGTCCTGTTGGTAATCGGGATTGCGCCTGAGCCATTCCCAGGCAAGGTCGGGAGGGTCGAGGGAGTCTAGGAAGTCGTATGCTTCCGAAGTCCTCCAACGGGATGTGTCGGCCGTCATCGTGCTCCTCGTTGCCGCAACGTGGGGGCGGCAGCATCCCCCAAACATGACAGGTCGGGAAGACATTAAGGAGGCGCCGGGCGTTGCATCGAACGCAACGCCTTGGCTATTCGCGTCCATCGCGGAGCAGATGGCGATAGCCTTGCTCCGTCATCCATCGGGCGCGAGCCAGATGGCTGTCGTGGACACCGCGCGCTCGCTCTGGCTCGGCGTCCGGATCGATGCCGAAAATCACCTCGACCGCTTCGCGCCAGTCTGCGCCCTCTGTGGCAGCGTCGAGCACTCGCATGTACAGCTTCATGTGCCCACGATCATAGTCGGTGAGAGCCGGACTAGCTGGCGGCTCGTCTAGGAATTCCGAATGTTTCATTTTCCTCCCTCACACCGGGACCTTGTATCCGGGGACAGGGGGGGTGTTCTCATCGCCGCCATATCATGGGCCAAAGACTGAAAAATGCTGCCGCATTCTAACAACTTCCCAGCGCTACCACAGGAAGTCTTCACGACTGTCTCTTGCTGCCCTGGTTCGCAGCATCCCGCATGAACATCACCCCGTCTCCCTTTTCCGTCGTCAGGAAAACGATTCCGTTCGCTTCGAGCGCGCGTCGCACTTGGTCGCGCGTTGACTCATACACGCGCAACCCGCTCTCGGATTCGAGGCGTTTCAGTGCGGTCAAAGATACGGCGGCCTCTTCTGCAAGCGTTTCCTGGCTCCAGCCAAGCAACGCTCGCGCGGCCCGTGATTGGCGGGCGGTGATCATGCACTCGATCACCGCCATAAGGCGCGGCGCAGAAGCCAGAACTACGACTATAATAGTCGCTCTAAGACCGATTGCCACCCATAATCGTCAGCTCAAGGCGTTTCCGAAAGCGGACTTCATGCCGACTGATTCGGTCGTTCTTGGCCTAAGTGGGCCCCGCCCGGCCTAGTCGGGCGGGGCACTTGGCCCTTGCTCAGTCGCCATTGCGGCGGGTCGGGCGGGACCAGATGAGGCTGTAACCCTCGCCTTCCTCGTCGTCGAAGAGGTTGGCGTAAATCGGGGCGGTGAACGAGGGATCGTCGAGCTTGAGGCCTAGGTAGGCGCGGCCCTCGTTGGACTGCTTGCTCCAGGCGGCCCCGATCTCGATCCGGCCGACGAACACGCGGTGGCTGGGAGCATTCTCGCCGCTGGCGCGGGCGTCTGGAGCGATGCGGACGTTCTTGGCCTGAAGGGAAAGGGTGACGATCTCGCCGCTGAACTCGTTGGTGCCGGACTTCTTGAAGGTGCCGATGGTGGCCATGGTAGTTCTCCTTGGTTTCTTGCTCGAGCCCGCACCATTGCGGTCTCGATGGCGATCGGCCGGCCGGAGGCGATCGGCGGCGCACCCCGCAGGCGCTCCGACAGCAAAGGAGAACTATCTTGTCTCGCGAGGAATCCCGGCGCAGCCGGGAGGGGAAGATAGTTTGACGGCGCTGTTGCGCCTTAGGCGATCGAGGCGAAGCCGGCCTTCGGCCAGATCAAGCCATAAGAGAGACCGTATTGGAGCGGTCGTACGGGCAGAACACGGCAAGGAGAACGCGGCTGGCGCCGGCACCATCCGGTTCGGACCACAGGCTCAGCGCGCCCCGCTCTCTTCCCGGGATCAGTATGAATGTCAGCTGTCTCGTCGCTCCGGCAGTGCAGGAACGTCCCAACCATTTGTCGCCCAGATGGCTATGCCGGGACCGGGGGGCTACTGGACTGGGCTCCACAGGTGTTTCGCTCTCCGGCTCGCATGCTCGTGCTGAGAACTCACCCCCAATCCAGTAGCAACCCATTGCCGATGGAAGGCGAAGCCACGGGCCTGGTCTGGTCCCGACCACACCCATGCGGTCACGAGGCACTCGCAACGCCCCGTCCGGCTGGTCCGGGCGGGGCCATCATGGTCAGGCGCATGAACGCGGTGACGCCGACCGCCGCCGCTCCGCCGACAGCGAAAGCGAACTGCCAGGTGTCAGAGGGCATTGTGAGCTTCACGATGCCTAAGGTCGCGTGATAGCCGGCGACGACCGCGGGGGCGACGAAGGCAAGGACGACAACGAGTTTTGTCCAGGCGGGTCGCGCGACGAGGAGCAGGAGTTGGAAGAGCCCGAAGGTTATCGCAGCAGCCATGGCGCCGACGATGACGGCGCCAAGGATGCCAGCTCCGGTGTCATGGGCCCAGGTGCCGATGGCCATGCCGGCGAACAGCGGCAGCGCGAATACGGCGAGATTGAACAACAGCCAGCACAGCGCGGCTATACCGGCAAGTGTGGCGAGAATGGCGATGATGATCATGGTGGTGATCTCCGTGCAGAGTTTGGACGGGACGCGCCAACCACCACCACCACGGCGCAGACATCAGTCTAGACCAATTCGCCCGATCAGGGGAGCCTTGATTGCTTAAGGAAGATGGTGGTTGTTGTAATCGCGGGGCATCGGGCCGCCGGTGACGAGGCCTGCGGAATCGCCGGGTCGAGTGCGGCACCCGCGATCGTAAGGTGGCGCTCATGCGCCACCCCGATCGCGGAAATCATACGCGTTGATGCCGAGCTTCCTCGCCTTGTCGGCGAAGTTATCCTGGATGCCGGTACCAGGAAACACGATGACGCCGATCGGAAGGATATCGAGGATCGCATCGTTTCGCTTGAACGGCGCTGCCCGGCCATGCTTGTCCCAGTCCGGGGCGAATCCGACCTGAGGAACCTTGCGATTGTCGGCCCATTTTGCTGCAATCAGTTCCGCGCCCTTTGGCGACTTGCCGTGGATCAGCACCATGTCGGGGTGCTTGGCGTGGACCCTGTCAAGCGCGTCCCAGACGAGGTGGTAGTCGTTGAAATCGAGGCCGCCGGTCAAGGCGATCTTAGGACCGGCGGGCAGCATTACCTCGGTATCGGCCTTGCGCCGCGCGGCGAGGAAATCGCGGCTGTCGATCATTGCCGCGGTCAGATGCCGGTGGTTGACCATCGATCCGGTGCGCGGACGCCAGGCCGAGCCGGTGTGCTGCTCATAGTGTTCGGAAGCTTGGTCCCGCATCAATTCGAAGGCGTCGCGCCGCTCGATCATGGTCTGGCCCTGAGCGGTGAGGTTTTCGAGTTCGACCGCTTTGATCTCGGTGCCGTCCTGTTCCCGCTGCATGCGGCGCTGGGCCTGCTCGTTGTCATCCAATTGTCGCTCGATCCGCAGCACGGCGCGGTGGAAGACATTGGTGACGGACCAGAGCAGATCGTCGAGGTCGGGCTCGAGGCGTGTGTCGCCGAGAGTGGCGATGAGGGCATCGAAGATGTCCGCAACGGCTCCGGAGACATGGTTGCCGTCGGGAAGTGGTCGCGGATCGGGCTCGTCGGCGTAAGGGCGCCAGCCATAGAGCTGGAGTTCGGTGAGGACGTGATCGGTGGGCGACGCTGCGTGGTGCGGTTCGGACTCGTCGTGTGCGCTCATGGGATACTCCCGTCGGTGGGACCGCGACCCTCGCGGCCTTCATGGCGACGAAAGCTCACGGGCGGGATGGCCCGGCACCCGGAGCGACGCGGAGGGCCGGAGCGGCCGCGGAGGATGGCAGAGGCCGACTATTTTGCATCGCGATGGAAAGGCGGCAGATCCGGGGTCCCTGCGCGACTTGTCGCGTGGGGTGGTCAGCCGCCGCCGGAAAATAGTCGGCCGGCGCCATTGCCTGGCCGGACCGTTTGTGGGCCCGATCGCCCTCTCGAAGGCCGGGTCGTGGCTCACTCCGGCGGTGGATCCGGTTCGCGTGACACCGGCCCCATGACCGCACTGCGCCGCGCTCCATCCCGGCTCAGGCCACACGTTCGAGGAAACGATAGCGATCCCGGCGAACGAGCTGGTCCGCGATCGATTTGCGAAGCGTGGCGAGGCCCAAGCAGCGGAGATCCTCGTTGAAGTCCTCCATCCTCGGCGAGAGGACGATCGCCTCGATCCCGGCATCGGTCGCCCGCTCGATCAGGTTGTCGCGGGCACCGTCACCGGCGGAATCGTTGTCGCGGATGATGTAGAGGCGGTTCAGCGTCGGCGGGAACAGGATGGCAGCGAGATGCGCCGCCGAGAGAGCTGCCGCCATGGCCATGTCGGGCAGGGCACATCTCAGCGAAAGCGTGGTCTCGATGCCTTCGCCCGCTGCCATGACGTTGCCGGGCACTCCGAAGCGGACGGCGTTGCCCAACAGATCGCCCATGGCCCGGCGCGGTGTGTCGACGGGTGCCTTGCCCAGACCGTCCGGCGCAAGCCAGGTGCGGTGCGCGCCGGTCAGCCGCCCATCGAGACTAGTGACCGAACCGATCATCGCCGGCCAGGTTTCGGTCGGTCCATCGTCGTCAGGGCGATAGTAGCAGCGCGGATGAAACCGGAGCGATCCGGTTCCGTGCAAAGTCGTAATGCCACGTTGACGGAGATACGTTTCCACGATGGTGCCGCTGATCGGCCGCGACATGCCAAACAGCCGGCGGGCGGCCTCCGTCGACCCAGCCGGCGAACGTGCACGCTGAGGGGCTGAAGGCTCCGGAGGCGTTGGGTCATGCGACAGACCGAGGAAGCCCCGGGCTTCCTTGGCGACATCTGCGAAATTTTTTAGGCCAAGCGCCTCGCGCACCACATCGAGCAGATCGCCATGCTCGCCGGTAGCGGCGTCGGTCCAGCGTCCGGCCGAACCTCTTGCGGCGTCTACAAGTCGGACGAACATGGAGCGACCAGGTGTGTTGCGCACATCGCCAACAGTCCAATAGTTCCCTTGGCGGCGGCCATTGGAGAGATAATACCGGCAGACCGCCTCGGCACGGTCGGCGAGGTGGCGTGCCAGTTCATGCGGCGGTTCGCGCATGGTGACCTCCTTCAAAAAGAAAGGCCCGCCGTTGCCGGCGGGCCAGTTGTAGGGTCATGGGAGGCTATTCGGCGGCGTTAGTCATTGCCGCGACATCGTCATCATCGGCGATGCCGTCGTCATCGGCCATGGCCGTTTCGTCCGCCACATCCGCCGTTTCTACGACGGGCAGTTCCACGTCCGACATGTCAGCGACTGTCTCTCGGCCCGGCGTACGGAGCGGCTCGGGCAACCAGCCCGCGCCGTTGAGCAGCGTGGTCGCTTCTGTTGCCATGTCGCCCTTCTTGAGATGGGCGATCCGGTCGGCAGCGCGCTGACCCTTCGCTTCGGCAACAGCCTGAAGGATGCGCGCCTTGGTGACGCGACCGAGAAAGGCGTCGACGGTCGGCTTCCAGCGTGCGGCCATGTCGAGATCGACGGCCTGGGCCAACTGATCGGCATGGGCGAGGGCCCGCGGCCGACGGTTCCAGGCTTCGCTGACAGCATTGACCGAGAGGCTGACGACATGGGCGAACAAGGCGGCGCGGCTGTCACTGTCCCAGTCGCCAAGTGCGTCCCAGAGCTCAGCCGAGTCCTTCGGCAGGGTATTCGTCCAACTCTCATGCCTGGCCCGGATCGCGTCGGCGGAGACGCTATCATTCAGGCCCGGCGCCTGGGCGCCGAAGCTGACAGTCTTGAGGTCCAGCTCAAGGCAGCTATCTGAGCCATACTGGTAGAAGACCTTGAGCGTCAGGGCATGCAGCGCTGCGCGGAAGGCGACATCTGGATGCTCGCCGAGGGCGTGCCGGAGACCAAGCGTCCGGTGCGCCGTCAGTTCCGTCGTCAGACGGTCCGAGATAGGCGAAAGACCCTCGTCTTCTTCTGGCTCGGCCATGGCGTCGCTGTTGGCATCGTGATCGCCATCGGCATCGCCGCCGCCTGTCTCTCCCTCACCCGTTGCGCCATCGGGGGCGTTCTCGGGTTCGGCTGGTGCTTCATCCTCGGGCCGGACATAACCGCGATCGACGCGCAGACGGCCATCGCTAGCGATGCTGATGAAGGCACCGGCGCGCGTGATTTCTTCGGCAAAGGATAGCGGCCGTTCGTCGAATGCCTCGAGCGCGGTCTCGAGCTCGCCCAGCCGCTCGTCGACCTCGTCGGGCAGTTCGTCCGCGCCTTCATGCTCCGAAACAAGACGATCGAACTCGACCTTGAGCGCGTCGCGCGTGGCTTCTTCCTCGGCCGTGAGCGGCACGGGTTCACCATGGAGTCGCCGCAGCCCATAGGTGTGGCCATATGCGAAGTCGGGCGCGACTTCGGTCCACTTCCAGCCCTCGGCAGCGATGGCCTCGGATTCTACCTTCAGCTTGTCGGCCACCATCTGATCGACGACGGCGACATCCCGCAGCCAGCCGCCATCATCGCCCTCGAAGAGGTCGCGCAGCACGGTGCCGCCCGCCTCGACATAGGCGTCGATGCCGATGAACTGCGCCCGCTTGTCAGTGGCACGGACGGCGCCCTCGGTCAGCATACGCCGGATGGCATAGGCCGATTTGTCGTAGGAGGTTTTCAGGCGTTCGAAGACCTGTTCCTGGCGCGCATGGTCGCCCGACACGGTGAACGCTTCGAGCTGGGCGAGCGTCATGCCGTCTTCGGCATAGATATCAAGCAGCACTGGAGAGACCGAAGCGAGCTTCAAGCGCTGCTTGACGACGTTCACCGAGACGAAGAAGGTCGCAGCGATTTCCTCCTCGGCCTGGCCCTTTTCGCGCAGGGTGAGGAACGCACGGAACTGGTCGAGCGGGTGGAGCGGCGCGCGCTGAACGTTCTCGGCCAGAGAGTCCTCCTCGGCAATGCCGCCCTCGCGGACGACACAGGGGACTGGGGCGGTTTTGGCCAGGCGCTTCTGTTTGACGAGCAGTTCCAGCGCCCGGAAACGCCTGCCGCCGGCCGGCACCTCGAACATGCCGGTCTCCGTGTCGTTTTCATCAGCGACAGCGCGAACGGTGAGGCCCTGAAGGATGCCGCGCCGGGCGATGTCTTCCGCCAGTTCCTCGACCGAAACGCCGGCCTTGATGCGCCGGACGTTCGACTGGCTCAGCACGAGCTGGTTGAAGGGAATGTCGCGCGAGGGCGAAAGGGTGATCGTGGGCTTCTTCTTGGCAGTAGCCATGGGGATTTACTCCGCGACGGGCGGTCGGGAGCCTTTCTCTCGACCTCCAACCCGTCACGAAGATCGGCGCCGCCCTCCCACTCTGAGGACGGCGCCGCAAAACCCGACTATCCGGGAAGGCACAGAGCCGGAGACACGGAAATCCGCATCGCCGGCTTTGCTGAATTCAGGCGGCCCGGTCGAGCAGCTTCTTGGCCTTGCCCTCCAGGTCGAGCCGGGCATCCTGGTGCGGCTTGTCCCGCGCGACGGCGGTGATGCCCTGCACAAAGTCGAAGAGGCTCGCGGGCTTGCGACCTTCTTCGGCGAGCACGGTCTCGATGATCTTTGCTGTGTCCGCCTTGGAGAAGCCGCGCTTGCGGAGAAACTCCGTTCGCTCGTCATCGCTGCGAGCGACGATCTTCTCCCGCGCTGCGCGGATGCCGTTGACGAAGGGCATCGGCGAGGAGTTGGCGAAGCGGGTCAGCGCCGGCGCCGCCTGGTGCGCGAAACGCGAGGCGGCATATTTGGAATGGCGGATGGTGATCTCCTCGAAATCCTCGACGCCCCAAAGATTGCGGTTCTGGCACACGGCACGGAGATAGAAGCTGGCAATGCCAAGCGTCTTCGCCCCGACCTCGGAGTTCCAGCAGTAGAAGCCCCGGAAATAGAGGTCGGGCGAGCCATCAGGCAGTCTGCCTGCCTCGATCGGGTTGAGGTCGTCGACGAGGAAGAGGAACACCTCGCGATCCGAAGCATAGAGCGTGGTGGTGTCCGAGGTGATGTCGACACGGGGATTGTAGATGCCGGTCGACCAATCCAGCACGCCGGGGATCTTCCACCGCGTGTCGCCGGTGCCATTGCCGGCGATCTTCTGCACCGCGGCGACCAATTCGTGGTCATAGATGCGACCATAATCCGGGCCGGTGACGGCGCGGAGTTCGACGCGACCGTCCTCGACTTCAAGCGTCTTGATCTGCTCGGCGCGGTGCGCGGTCAGGCCATATTGCAGATTGATGCCGGCGAGCGGTGCAGGAAGCTGGCGCAGGTAGGTTGCCGGGGCGCCCACGATGCCTGCGAGTTGACCAAAGCTCCAATGCGTCGGTGCCACCGGCCGGTCCGCACCCGGAAGCACCAGGGCAAGCCTCTCCGCGTCGTCGCGCCTCGCCTCGATCCGGATCGCTGCGCTTTCGACAGTTCGGGTCCGGCTGCGCTCGGACCGCCCGTGCACCGACGCCATCAACTCGGACAGGGACAGGTAGCGTTCGTCGGCCGGACGGTTGAACCACTCCGAGGAAACACGCCCGATGCGCTCGCCGCGGCTCGCATCCACCCTGTAGCCGCCGGGTGCGTCACGACCGGCATCGATAGTCACTGAATTGTTCATGGGAATTCTCCATGACGGGCGCCGGAAGCCTCTCTCCCAGCCCTTCGCCGTCATGGCCCTCCAAACCGCCCTCTCACTCTCCCGGCGCGCAAGGCCTGTACGGAGCAGGGGGCTACCCACTGTCGGCGCCGGACCGCGTTAGGGATGGAAGCCCGAAGGGTGAAGACCCGCAGAGCGGAGCTTCAGCGCCAGCCGAGAGCCCGGCCGAAGGGACGCCCATCTCGACTCATTTGCGTTTCGCGATAGAGTGCGCGGCATGTGCAATGCCTACGAACAGCATGTGAAATGGGTCGAATACGTCCAGATGATGCAGGCGCTCGAGCTTGGCATCCCGACGCAACAGACCGAACTCGATCTGCCGGAAAGCGACGACATCCGGATCAACGACATGGCCCCCGTGATGCGCGCTGCCGGCAACGGCATTGAGCTGGTGCCCATGAATTTCAGCTTCCCACCTTCCAATCCGAAGGGTGGCCCAGTCTTCAACTACCGCTCTGACGGAAGGCATTTCGACAAGAGCAACCGATGCCTCATTCCCGCATCGGCCTTCTTCGAATTCACGGGCAAGAAGTACCCGAAAGCAAAACATCGGTTCACGCTGAACGATGCACCATTCATGGCGATCGCCGGCATATGGCGCGAAGGCGCAGATGGCTCCAGCCCGGCCTTCGCCATGCTGACCACCGAACCTGGTCCCGACATTGTTACTTATCATGACCGCCAGGTGGTAGTTCTGCGTCCCACCGACTGGGCGCACTGGATCTACCGGACGAAGACAGAAGGCGAACTGCTGCGCCCCCTACCGGAGGGCTCACTCGCGGTTGAAACCGTTCGACAGGGATCGGACTAGGACGGCGTGGGTAGGCCAAAGGCCGGAATGGGGCTCATTCCGCCCGGCAGCTTTCGTGCCCATTCCGGCCATTGGCGATCACGCGAGGGCAGCTTTTTGGCCCACGTGGACGTGGCTAATGCCTCCAACTAGCTCGATGCAACGCTGTGGACGCTAGTCCTGCGGTATGTCGGGCGGCGGCTCATCCCCGGGATCCGACATCAGCTCGTAGGGCAGGGCCTTCGTGAAGCGGCCCAGGCTGCCGAGGATCGCGAACACCCTGTCGGGGAGCGCATCGATCACCTGGTCCCGCAGGAAACAAATCCAGGGTTCATGGTCGGTCGTCGACCAGACGAAATACTGGTCCCAGCCACGCTCCGCGATCAGGGCCACGAACGTCTGGCGCTGCGGGATCGACCATTCGAAACCGCCATGGAACATCCGGTTCCGGTAGCTGAGCAGAGCGACGATCCAGTCGAGGTCATCAGGGCGAAGGTGAGCAGAGACTCCGGTGGCGTCACAAAGCTGTGGCAGGCCGGAAACGATGTCGACGCCGGCATCACTTTTGCCGAAGTACCATTGGACGTTCCATCTTTCTGGATTGTCCTTGGCCCGGCGCCAGCGCTTGTGATCGGGCGGCGCGATGCCCTTGGCGACGTATTTATCGCCCAAGGCGCGGAAGGCCTGCGCGAAAATAGTCTCGAGCGTCGGGACGATCATGCCGACGGCAGATAGGCTGATTGCTGCGTCGCTATATGTCGACCGCCACATCGCATCGACATGCTCATCGACAACATGATCGTGGTACGGGCCCTGGTAGGTTCGGGCTTCTTCCTCCAGTTCCTTGATGTTGGTGCTGACATGGTCGGCAGATCGTCGGTGCTCTCTCAGGACAGCCCTGATCGCCTCGAGTTGGGCATCCCAGTCGATCGTCGACACGAGACGGTAGAGGTAGTCACGATCATCGAGCAGGTTTTCGAGGCCAGTCTTGAGGCGCTCCGGGTCGGTCGTCATCATCCCTCCAGGTGCAGATCGCTGTGGTGAGCGGTCGCCGCTCCACCGCTGACCGGCCGCTATTCCGCCGCCTTCGGCAACAAGTCGAGACAGCTCGTATCTCCGGCCACCGTCAGGAAATTGATGGCGTCGACCACATTGGAGACTGCCCGCGTGTCGCCGGTCGACAGGCCGGCGACAAAGATTGCTCGCAGGTTTTGCGACCTCACGCCGAGCTCCATCATATCGAGGTGACGGTTCTTGATCAGCGTCGAGATGGTTTCCACGGCCCGGTGTGGGAGCGGGGAGCTGAATTCCGCGATCCGATCCACGAGATGAAAGGTCTGGCCTGGCCCATATCCGGCATTCGACGCCGCGATGGTCTGCTGCATGAGCCAGTCGGGGTCGAGGCCCCGTTGGTAGTAGAATTGGCCGATCGCGCCGATCTCATTCTGAAAGACCGTGCTTTGGGCCGAGGGCTCTGAAGCAGCCAGCAGCCTTCGATCCCAATAGCTCTGCGCTCGAAGGCGCCTCTCCCCTTCGGGCAATGCCAGCTGGGTGCCCAGAAACCACATCGCCTTCCGCCGCGCCTCGATCGGGGCGTCATTCCAGAACTGGGCATAGACGTCTTCAGGGAGGGCATCGACGATGTAGAGGATCACTAGGTAGTGCGTGAACCTCTCGGTGAGATGATCTCGATCGGCACCCGGCACGTTTTCGGCCAGGCGTTGAATCTCGTTCCGATAGCAATCGCTCATTTGAGTGGCTAGCCAGGAAAGGGGACCCGTGCCCATCTGGATGTGCGACAACCATACCGCGTCGCGCAGCTGCGCATCGGGTGTCTCGAAGAAATTCGTTGCATTGGCCTCGAGGAAGTTGGCCGCGAAGTAGCTGAGCCAACCGAGGTAGCGCCCGATGACCGCCCGCGGTATTCGCCCGTCGGCACCGCTCCGGGCGACCTCGGCGTCTAGAATGCTCTTGATCTCCGGCAGAGCGGTGAGAGCGTTGCCCGGATCCTTGCCGACCGCCGTTTCCGGGTTTTTGCTCAGCCAGAAGATGAGCTGAATGCAAAGCTCCAGGGCGGCGCCGCGCGACGTGGACGTGGCGGCGAAATAGACTTGCCGGCGGTAGGTCTCCTCGAAGCTCTCAGAGTCCGCCGGCGACGAGCTCTCGTAGAAGGAGAGGACTTGGGCCCGGACCTCGGATTCGAGGCCAAAGCTGATGCCTTCCTTGCCCAGTTGGAGCCCGACGGAGATCAGTTCGATTGCGGCCTTGCGGGTCCACGACCAGTCGGCGTCATGGCCCTCGCCTTCGTTTCCGGTCAGACCCACGCGAGACACAAGCGTTCCGGTAAGCGCGATGATGCCTCCCCAGCTGACCGCGTTCTTGTTCCGGACGACGGTCGTCAGGGACTCGATGATCCTGCGGATATAGATTGCGGGGACGCCTGAGAATGTGGCGGCCCCTTCGGAGAAGGCCAAGGCATTCTGCTCGGCAGCCTGCCGCAATTGCTGGCTGAGAGCGGTCACCGTGACCTTCTGCGCCTGGGGGGAGGGTCGCCAGTCGGTGAGGAACGAGACGATGTCCTCGATCGAACGGTTCGCGAGGTCGGCCGCGACCGCTGGACTGATATCGGGCTCATGCAACTCGTTCAGCCACGCATCGGGGTCACCGTGACGCTCGACCTCTTGCTGACGGTCCTTGGGAAGCACCTGGCGCCAATGCCATTGCACCTCCCGCAGCACTGATGCCCTGAAGTGGTTTCGTTCCTCATCATTAGGCTCTCGCCCGGTGCTTTTCTTGAACCGCTCCTGCCAGCTCGGCTCGTGCTTTGACGGGACTTTGTCGACCGCCCCCAAGATCCTGGCCTGGGTCTCGTCGGGCAAGCGGTCGAACCAGGCGGCCGCCAGCTCCCCGTACTCCATACTGCACCACGTCTCGCCGATCAGGTCGGCGTCATCGAGACTCGAGGTGGCGAGTGAGGGTGCAGCTGCGGGATCGAGGGAAAGGACGTGGAGCCGCAAACGGGTGAGCAACCGCGAAGGATATTTCGAGATTTCGGCGACGATTGCCTCTAGTCGGTCAGGGTGTGCCGAGGAGATGAGCCGCGCCGATCGGACGATCTCGCCGACCAATGCATCGATGATGCCGTGCTTGGGGCCATGCTCGGAGATGGTCCTACACATGTGGTGGGAATAGTCGCCTGGGGGATCGTCGCTCACCCGTCGTTCGATGCGCAGCGCGGCATCCAGCATCTGGCACAGCACTCCGACAAGGTCGCTGCCCAACCCGGCAGCGCATGCGCGAACATCCTGTGGCAGGAAGTGCTCGAACATGTGCTGGCCGAACAGGGTCGTGGCCCTGCCGTCATCGGGAATGATCCGGTAGAGCGAGCCGAAGAGGCCGAGAGCGGCCTCGTGGCGATCCGCTTTGACGAGATTTTCGAGGATCGTATGGACGGCTGACGAATGGGGCAGTCGCGTGTCTTGGCCGAGCCAGCCCTTTACGATCTCGATGAGGCCCTCGGCCTCGCCGGCTGGCAGGGCTACAATCGCCTCCGCGCCATGCCAATGCACATCCTGGTCTTCGGATCCACCGACTGCACGCAGCGCGGCGACCACCCTCGCTCGAACTGCGGGATCGCTCGAAGCCGCCATCCTCACAAGGTATCGCCCTGCGGGCCAATGCTGCAGGCGCAGCCCGTCATCTATGTCATCGAGGCCGACCCACGACGCGGCGAGCAGCCGGTGCTCGGCAAGGGGATCGAGCCAGTCCGCGGAGTGGATACGCTCGAAGAAGTAGGACAGCAGCGGGAGCGCGCCGGGAATCTCACGCGACAGGGCCTGCACTGCCGCCTTTCGGTCCGGCATTGCGAGAAGCTCGTCGAGGCGTCGGATATAGGCCGAGTACTTGCCCTGCAGCGCGACCATAAGGCCCCGAACTGCCGTGTCGAAAGGCGCCTGCCATTCCGAACGGAACTGAGCGTCCACTTCCAGCGACTGATGCAGTTCTCGCCCGTAATGTGCCTTTGCGTGCGCGGCCATCACGGACTTCCAGGATCGAGCAACATCGCCGTCGGGAGCGAGGCCCAAGGTGGCGCAGATTCGTTCGATCTGTTCGCGATGGCTGTGCTTGGGCGCCAGGGTTGTGACCGCTCGATCTGCCGCCTGTTGGATGTATCCAAGTGACCGCAGCGCGGCGCCGGCCTGGTCGAGACGATTTTGCGCCTCGGGCGAAACCGTTACCGTCAGGTCGGCAGGAGTTGCAAGAAGTTGCCGAAGGATCGCATCGATCTCGCGCATGGCGTGGCCCGCCAGCGGCACCGATACGCGAAGGGGCAGGGTGCCGGCCGCGAGCCGGCAAAAGTCGACGTACCGATCCGCGGTCCGCTTTCCCAGCAGGCGCTGCAGAAGAGAGGCAGTATGGCGCTGCTCCTCGGACATGTCGGGTAAAGCGAGTTCTTCGACCATTCCCGCCTGTCCCGCCCCCGATCGAATTCTTCCTGGCCCGGAAGCTAAGGTCACCGTTTTGGCAGGCGCCATCTCAACTAAGTCGACGATCGGTAGGCCGGTCAACTCGCCGTCGCGGTGATCATGGCTGCGAAACGGTTTTCCGGTACTTTAACTGACCTTACCGGATGCGGGTCGGAGTACAAGGCGGGGGTGATCGAACGTCGGCTTATGGCGTAAGGCCGCCTGCCGCCGCTTTTGCGGTTGCAGCTGGGCACGGACGATGCGAGCGCTATCGAAAGTCGCGTGTCTTCACCTTGATCGGCTCAACCTGCAGCGTTGGATCGACGAGGTCCCCTGGCCGCAGGCCCTTCGGCAAGCTTCGCGGATCGATCCCTGGTCCACCGTGATGGGCTTCATCCCCTCGCCCATGCGGAAGTGGAAAGGGCGCCTCTCGGTTGCCGACGCTGGCGAGTTCACCCGAAAGATCGGTGAGGGAATGGGCGACGAGATGCACCACTTCGCCCTCGCGCTGAATCTTGCCCCGGACAGCGAGCATCGACGACGAGAGCAGCACGCGGCGAAACTTCTCGAACACCTTGACCCAGACCACGACATTGGCGGCGCCGGTCCCGTCTTCCATGGTCAGGAACATGACGCCCTTGGCCGAGCCGGGTCGCTGGCGGACGAGGACCAGGCCGGCGGCTTCCAGCCAGCGGCCATCACGCGCCTGCATCGCCTCGGTGCAGGTGACGATGCGGCGCCGCGCGAGGTCGGCACGGAGGAACGAGAGAGGATGGTTGCGCAGGGTGAGGCCGACATGACCATAGTCCTCGACGACTTCCCGGCCGGCTGTCATCGGCCGCAGCGCCAGAACGGGTTCGTGGATCTCGGACACCGTCTGCCTCTCGCGGGCAGACGCCGCTGCGAAGAGCGGCAGGGGTTCATCCCGCAGCCCCTTGAGCGCCCATAGTGCCTCGCGGCGCGCCAGACCCAGATCGGGACGGAAGGCATCAGCCTCAGCGAGTTGGACAAGCGATGCGGCCGGCACGCCGGCGCGGTGCCAAAGATCGTCGATGGACGCGAAGGGCTCGTCGGTCCGGGCCGCAACGATCGCGGCGGCGTCGGCATTCGCTAGCCCTTTGACCAGGCGCAGGCCGAGGCGGACGGCGAAGCGTCCATCCTCGCCAATCGGCTCCAGCGCGCAGTCCCACCGGCTGGCATTAATGCAGACGGGCCGGATTTCGACGCCATGGGCCTGGGCATCCCGCACGATCTGGGCCGGCAGATAGAAGCCCATTGGCTGGGAATTGAGCAGTGCGCAGCAGAAGACATCGGGATGGTGGCATTTCATCCAACTCGAAGCATAGGCGATGAGCGCGAAGCTGGCGGCATGGCTCTCGGGAAAGCCGTAGCTGCCAAAGCCTTCGAGCTGCTTGAAGGTGGTTGCCGCGAATTCCGGCGTATAGCCATTGGCGATCATGCCACCGATCAGCTTGTCGCGGAACTTGCTGACGCCGCCCGTGTGCTTGAAGGTCGCCATGGCACGGCGCAATTGGTCGGCCTCGCCGGCGGAAAAGCCGGCGCAGACCATGGCCACCTGCATGGCCTGCTCCTGGAACAGGGGAACGCCCAAGGTCTTGCCGAGCACGCGCTCGAGCTCGGGGGTCGGGAACTCGACCCGCTCCTTGCCCTCCCGGCGTCGCAGATAAGGATGGACCATGTCGCCCTGGATCGGGCCGGGGCGCACGATGGCCACCTCGACGACGAGGTCATAGAAGGTGCGCGGCTTGATGCGCGGCAGCATCGACATCTGGGCGCGACTCTCGATCTGGAAGACCCCGATCGTGTCCGCCTTGCGGATCATGGCATAGGTCGCAGGGTCTTCAGCCGGGATGGTGGCTAGGTCGAGGGTCATGCCCTTGTGCTCGGCCAGCAGATCGAAGCTGCGCTTCATGCAGGTGAGCATGCCGAGCGCCAGGACGTCGACCTTCATGAATTTGAGGATGTCGATATCGTCCTTGTCCCACTCGATGACCTGGCGGTCGACCATGCGGGCCGGCTCGATCGGCACCAGATCGTCGAGCCGGTCATTGGTCAGAACGAAGCCACCTGGATGCTGCGACAGATGGCGTGGCGTACCCTCGAGTTGCTGGGCGAGTTCGAGCGTCAGCCGCAGCCGGCGATCGGCGAGGTTGAGATTGAGATCTTGGGCGCGCTTCTCGTCGATGCCCTCGTCGTGGCCCCAGACCTGCGAGGAGAGCAGCTTGGTGAGGTCCTCGGGCAGACCGAGCGCCTTGCCGATATCGCGGACAGCGCCCTTGGTATGATAGCGCACCACCGTCGAGCAGAGCGCGCTGTGGTCGCGGCCGTAGGTCTCGTAGACCCACTGCATGACGATCTCGCGCCGCTCATGCTCGAAATCGACGTCGATGTCGGGTGGCTCGTTGCGCTCCTGCGAGACGAAGCGCTCGAAGAGGAGATTGTTGCGCTCGGGATCGATGCTGGTAATGCCCAGCACGTAGCAGACGGCCGAGTTGGCGGCCGAGCCTCTGCCTTGGCACAGGATGTCCTTGCTGCGCGCGAACTGCACGATAGCGTTTACAGTCAGGAAGTAGGGGGCGTATTGCAGGATCTCGATCAGGCGGAGTTCGTGCTTGATGAGCGCCACGACCTTATCCGGCACGCCTTCGGGATAGCGCCGGTCCGCGCCTTCCCAGGTGAGTTGTTCGAGCGCCTGCTGCGCCGTCAGGCCGGGCAACTTCTTCTCCTCCGGATACTGGTAGGCGAGTTCGTCGAGGGAGAAGCGGCACTGGCGCGCAATTTCGACCGTGCGAGCGAGGGCTTCTGGGTAGCGCGCAAACAGGCGCGCCATTTCCTCAGGCGGCTTGAGATAGCGGTCGGCATGGCGCTCGCGCCGGAATCCCAACTCGTCGATCGTGATGTTGTGGCGAATAGCGGTTACCACGTCCTGCAAAATGCGCCGGCCGGGTTCGTGGAAGAGAACGTCGTTAGTCACCACCGTCGGCACGTGCATTTGGGTGGCGAGGTTGGAAAGTTCGTGCAGCCGGACCTGGTCGTTGGGCCGGCGGCGCAAGGTCAGGGCCAGGTAGGCGCGATCGCTGAAGGTTTCCCGCAGGCGACGCAGTTGCAGGGCACAGGTGTCATCGGCTCGATTGGGGACGAAAACGGCGATCAGGCCCTCGGCATAGTCGGCCAGGTCGCTCCATTCGAGGTGGCACTTTGCTTTGCCGCCGCGTTTCTTGCCCAGGGTCAGCAGGCGGCAGAGCCGGGAATAGGCGGCCCGGTCGGTGGGATAGACGAGCAGCGACATGCCGTCGACGAGATCAAGGCGACAGCCGACGATGAGCCTGACGCCGGTGTCCTTGGCGGCCTGATGGGCCCGCACGATGCCGGCTAGAGAATTGCGGTCGACTACGGCCAGGGTCTCAATGCCGAGCGCCGCCGCCTGGGCGAACAGGTCGTCGCAAGAGCTGGCGCCGCGCAGGAATGAGAAATGGCTGGTTACCTGCAATTCGGCATAGCGCGGGGCGGTCATGCGAAGACCCCATGCAGGAACCATTTGTGCGAGCCGGTCCCGGGATCCTCGCCGTCGCCGGCGCGGTAGATCCAGAAGCGCTCGCCTGACTCGTCCTCCACCTGGAAATAGTCGCGCACCGCGATCAGTTCGGCATCGCGCTGCCACCATTCGCCGAACACGCGTTCGGGACCGTCAGCGCGGGTGACGCGGCGACGGACGCCGCGCCAACTGAACCAGACCGGCGGATGGTCGGGCAGCAGGGCCATCGTCTCAATGGGTTCGGGGTGGGTCAGCAGACGCGGTGGGCGAGGCCAGTCACCCGGCCAACTCGATCCGTCGTCCGGAGCATTCGGCGCGATGCGGCGGACTGAGCGTTCGGGAACGTCACTCTCGACCGGGGCAAAGCGGTAGAGCCGCTGCTCGCCAATACGGTTGGCCAGCACGTCGATGAGATCGGTGATGTCGGGCTCCGGCTCCTCGACCAGTGAGGAGATGATCTGCTTGGCTCCGAAGGGTTCGGCGAGCGTCGCGGCCAGGGTCATCAGTTCGATGCCGAAACCGGGATCGACAGTTTCGATCCGGTCGGTCAGGAGACGGGTCAGACGTTTGACATCGCGCACGGGCACGGCGGTGCCGACGCGAATGGCCTCGATGCGGTTGTCGACGCGGTGCAACAGCAGGTCCAACCGGCGGGCGCCGAGCCCCTTGGCCTCAAGCGCCTCGCAGAGGGTTGCGACGAGCTTGCCGGTATAGCGGGCTATGGTTTCGGCGGCGCCGATCGGCTCGCCGAAGGCCCGGCGAACCTCGATGAGTTCGGGAGAGCGGGCGGGCTCGAAGGGTTCGCTGCGCCGCCCCATGGCCTGGTCCAGGCGACGGCCGAGTTCGGGCCCGAAGCGAAGGGTGAGAGAGGCGCGCGGCGCCGCCTCGATTTCGCCCACCCGCTCGAAGCCGAGCGTGAGCAGGCCTTCGACGATATCGTGGGGAAGCCGCAGGGCGCCGATCGGAAGACCGCGCATAATTGCCGGGGCTTGCCCTACTGGCGCGATGAAGGTCGGCCGGGCGAGGAAGCGCGCGCAGGCATGAGCGGCCCCCCAGGTGTCCGCGACGGCGGCACGTGCCTCGATGCCGGAGCCTGCCATGCGCGACACCAGCCCCTCAAGCATCGTGTCCTCCCCGCCATGCAGATGGTCGGCACCCGTGGTGTCGATGATGATGCCATCTGGCGGATCGGCGGCGACGATTGGCGCATAGCGCAGCGACCAGAGCGCCATTCTATCGAGTGCCTCGGCATCGCCGGCAGCATCCAGGTCGAAGCTCTGCAGGTTGGGCACCAGCACCTGGGCCTTGCTCGCCGGCATGCCCACGCGCAGGCCGGCCGCGCGTGCCGCCGCATCGGCGGCCAGCACGAGCCGCCGGTTTCCCTGCCGGCCGAGCATGATGACCGGGGTTTCAGCCGATGGCGCGGACTGGCCCATTGCGCGCCTTAGGCGATCGGTCGGCCAGGTCGGAAAATAGAGCGAGACGACCCTTGTCATCGCAGGCTTCCACTTCAAAGTCGGCGCTTTCTCCAGCCCGTGCGCGGATCAGTTCGAGCTGCCAGCGAGCGCGGCCGACGCCTGGAACCGGCAAGGGACGGGAGGGGAGCGCGGTGACCCGCCAGCGGGTGACCGCGGCGGTTGGTTGTCCAAAATCGGTCGCCTCGGTTTGTCGTCGCCAACGGCGGATGGCGATGCCGATGGCGCCGGAGGCTTCGGCGGCGAGTTGCAGTCGGCGGGAGGCGGTCATGGAGAGGCGTGCCAGTTCGGCAACGACGGCGCCTAGACCACCATGGCGAAGGCCTTCTTCGAAGCAGGCGAGCACGGAAGCTTCGTCGCCGGCCTCGACATAGACGACACGGCCGGGCAGCAGCCCAGCCTGCGCGAGGGCAGGGGCGAAGAGATCCTGCCGGGTGACGCACCAGAGCACCTTCCCTTTGGTGCGGGCGGCAATCCCGGCGGTAAAGAGCGCCGCCGCGGCGCCATCGATCGCTCCGTTACGGCCGCCGGCAACCTCGTGCAGAGCCCCGAGCGCCAGCCCGCCTCCCGGCAAGACCTTGTCGATCGTGGAAAGGCCGAATGGCAGTGTGGCACGGTTGCGCGCCGGCCCGCCTTCGAGGCGCGCGATTCGCTCGCGAAGCGCGGCGATAGCAGGGCTGGCGGCCGGCTGACCCATGAACGAAACACTCTCAAACTGTCTTCCCAATGGATTTCGGGGCTGATATGTTCCTTATTTGTTCTCTTTGGTGTCCGAGAGTCAATCGGAGTCGTTGCGCCGCTCTGAGAGTTGATCCCAGACTGCCCTTGATCGAGAAGCGGTCTATCTTGATATGCCGCAGGTGATGCAGGGACGGCGAAGTGGGCGAGCGAAGCGACAGGGACCAACAAGTTGATGCGCCGGGGGAAGGGACGGCCATCCTTCGCAAGATCATCCATGTTGACATGGATGCCTTCTTCGCCTCGGTCGAACAGCGCGACAATCCGGACCTGCGCGGTAAGCCAATGGCAGTCGGGGGCTCGGCGGCGCGCGGTGTGGTGGCGGCTGCGAGCTACGAGGCCAGAAAGTTCGGGGTGCGATCGGCCATGCCCTCGATTACCGCGAAGCGAAAATGCCCAGAGTTGATCTTCGTGCCGCCGCGCTTTGACGCCTACCGGGCCGTCTCCCAGCAGATCCACGCGATCTTCGCCGAGCACACGCCACTCATTGAACCGCTCTCACTCGACGAGGCCTATCTCGACGTCACCGACAATCTGCAGGGCATCGCGGTCGCCACGACGATCGCGGAAATGATCCGCGCGAAAATCAAGTCCGAAACCGGCCTGACGGCCTCGGCCGGCGTCAGCTACAACAAATTCCTGGCCAAGCTCGCCTCCGGCCAGAACAAGCCCGATGGGCTGTTCGTCATCACTCCGAGGCAGGGCCCCGCCTTTGTCGAGGCCTTGCCCGTGCGGAAATTTCATGGTGTTGGCCCGGCGACCGCTGACAAAATGGCTCGCCTCGGCATCGAGACCGGCGCCGACCTGCGCGCACAGAGCTTGGCGTTCCTGGAGGAGAAGTTCGGGAAGGCGGGTCCGTACTACTATTGGATCGCCCGCGGCATCGACGAACGCCCGGTGCGGGCCGACCGCGAGCGCAAGTCCGTTGGAGCCGAGGACACCTTCGCGAGCGATTTGTACGATCTCGAAAGTGCCCGCAAGGAGCTGGCGCCGTTGGTCGCCAAGGTCTGGCGGTATTGCGAGGCAAGATCGATCCAGGGTCGCACGGTGACATTGAAGGTGAAATTCGCCGACTTCCAGCAGATCACGCGCAGCCGCACGATTGGGGGTGTCATCGAGGGCGAAGCCGACCTGGCGACCGTCAGCGGCACCCTCCTCGATCTGGTATTTCCTGTCAGCAAGGGGATCCGCCTGCTCGGGGTGACACTTTCAAATCTAACCGGAACGCGAACCGAGGCCGATCGGCAGATGTCGCTGACGATCTAGGACTGGCTGCAGCTATCGGACTGCTTTTCGGATCCGCTCTGTCAGCGTTTGTTCGACATCGAAATAGCCGTCCCAGGCGTCGGACTCCTGAGCCCGGGCGGCGGCAGCGAAAACGTCAAACGCGCTGGCACTCTTGAAGGTCGGCAGTTCATCCCAAGTGACGGGTACGGCGCACGACGCACCGGATCGCGCTCGGGTCGACCACGGGCAAATTGCCGTGGCGCCCTGTCCGTTGCGCAAATAGTCGATGAACATGCGGCCTTTGCGTCTGGCCTTGCTCATGTTTGCCACGAAGCGGGACGGATCCGTTCGGGCCAGCAGTTCGGCGAAGTCCTGGCAAAAGCCCTTCACCGCTTCCCAGTCGGCCTCGGGAACGAGTGGCACGACCACATGCACGCCCTTGCCACCGGACAGCAGCGGCCAGGATTGAAGGCCGAGTGCCTCTAGAACGCCGCGGATGTCGATCGCGGCCTGCTTGACGTCACCAAAGCCCAGGCCCTCGTCGGGGTCGATGTCGAAGATTATCCGGTGCGGCAACTCAGGCTGCTGGCGCAGGCTTCCCCAGACGTGGAACTCGAGCACGTTCATCTGGACGCCGGCGATCAGCCCGGCCAGGTCGTCGACCCAAAGAATGCGGCTCTCCTTGCCGGACATCTTCTCCAACTGGCCGTCATGGATGGCCTTGGGCATGCCAGGCAGCTTGTGCTTCTGAAAAAAGGTCTGCTGCAGATCGCCGTCGGTATCGCGCACGAGCGAAAGTGGCCGATCCTGGATGTGCGGCAACATCTTCTCGGCGACCGCGGCGTAGTAGGCGGCGAGCGTCGCCTTTGTCACCGCAGTGCCGGGATACATCAGCTTGTCGGGATGGGTCAGGTTAACGCCAACAGCGCGGGCGATCTCCTTGCCCATAGCGGGATCGAGATTGGCCGTGGCGGTGGTCGCGACGGTCTTGGGCATTTCCATCACCACCTGGTCGGCGCGCTTGTCTTCGCGCATACCTTGAAAGCTCGGGTGACGCAGGCCGCCGTCCGGTGTCACCTCGGAATAGGTGACCTCGGCAACGAGTTCGGGTTTTACCCAGCGGGCGCGTCGCGCAATGTCGCGGGGCACGGAGACGAAGGCGGGTTTGTCCAGCGGCCGCTTCTCCAACTGCGCGAGAATGGATTTGCGCATCGCCTCGGTGAATCCGGTGCCGACGCGGCCGCGGTACATCAGCTTGCCGTTTTCGTAGGTGCCGAGGATCAGCGAGGCCATGCCACGGCCGGTGTCGCTTGGGCGGTAGCCGCCGACCACGAATTCCTGTCGTTTCGTGCACTTGATCTTGAGCCAACTGGCAGTGCGGTCGCCGACATAGCGACTGTCCGCGCGCTTGGCGATGATGCCCTCATGGCCGCCGGCGCACATGGTGTCGAAGACCCTTTTGCCGTTGTCAGCGATATGGCTGGAAAACTGCAGGCTGTCGTCCGGGTCCCTCTCGCCCAAGAGGTCCGCAAGCCGGTCCTTCCGCTCGAGCAGCGGCCGGCTGGACAGATCCTCGCCGTTCAATTCCAATAAGTCGAAGGCGTAGAATTTGAGCGGCATGCCCGCGGCAATCCCGGTTTTCAGCATAGAAAAGTTAGTGCGGCCCTGGCTGTCGATGGCCACGATCTCGCCGTCTATCAGCGCGGAGCCGCTGGTGAGGGCCTGAAGCGGTGGCAGGATCACCTTGAACTGGCGGGTCCAGTCGTGGCCGTTGCGGGTGTAGACGACAACCTCCGAGCCCGAGATGGCGACCTGGGCGCGATAGCCGTCGAACTTCATTTCGAAGAGCCACTTAGCTCCAACCGGAATGTCGTCGGTCAGGGTACAGAGCTGGAAGGCGCGAAACTTGGGGATCGGGTATCGAGGGGTAGATTCTGAGTCCCTGCGCCGTGTGCGCTTTTTGCTGGCGGTGGCCTCTACGGCCGACATGCGGAACTCGAATACATGGTGCCATTCAATACTCTGTCCTGGGATTCAGTTCCACACAGCGCTTCGGTGGATTGAACCGGAAGAGTCCAGCGGCGTTGTTGAGGACTAGAACGCAATCCTTGGAGGAAGAAATGGCTACTACTACTCAAACAACTCGTGGGCGCAGCCAGGACCGCGCAAAGGTCGCTGGCGGGCAGGACCATGAGGTGAAATACGAGGCGGGCAAGACTGGGGCCAGCAAGGCCGAGGTCAAGTCGGCCGTGAAATCGGTCGGCAACAGTCGCAAGAAGGTCGAGGACAAGCTCGGAACGAAGTGAGCCACGGCCGCGAGGGCTGATGGTTCGCATCGCCACTTTTAATGTCAACGGCGTCAATGGTCGGCTGCCCGTGCTCCTCAAATGGCTCACGGCTACCGACCACGACATCGTCTGCCTCCAGGAACTGAAAACGTCCGATGAGAAGTTTCCAGTCGACGCGATCCGCGAGGCGGGATACGGCGCGATCTGGCATGGTCAGAAATCCTACAACGGAGTGGCCATTCTAGCTCGAGGGGCTGACCCGGTTGAACGCCGGCGCGGCCTGCCGGGCGATCCTGATGATACCCACAGCCGCTACATCGAAGCCGAGGTGGACGGGCTCATTGTAGGCTGTCTCTACCTGCCGAATGGGAATCCGGCGCCTGGTCCCAAGTTCGACTACAAGCTGCGCTGGTTTGACCGCCTGATCAGTTACGGCCAAGTCCTGCTCGAACAGGGCGCACCGACTGTGTTGTGCGGAGATTACAATGTCGTCCCCACCCCAATTGACGCTGTTGCGCCGCGGCGATGGCTCGGCGATGCGGTTTACTTCCCCGAGAGCCGGCAGGCCTATGCCGAGATGCTTGGTGATGGGTGGATCGATGCGCTTCGGCGCATCCATCCGGAGAAGGGCGTCTACACCTATTGGAATTTCTCCTTCGGTGGCGGCTACGACAGGAGCTCGGGGCTGCGTATGGACCATCTCCTCGTGAGTCCATCGTTGGCTCTGCGGGTCCGCGGCGCCGGGGTGGATGTCGACGTGAGAGGGTGGGAGAAGCCAAGCGATCACGCGCCGGCCTGGATCGAACTCGAGTAGACCCTGATTCCTTGGAATATCGCGGAAAGTCCGCGGTTTTGGATCGCGCTAGGTATTCCGAGGTCATCCCCGTTCAGACCACGGGTCAAAATTTTGCACCGGCGCCTATCGGCCGAGCGATCATCACTCTCTCATTGGCAGTGCCACTCAGCCGTCAAATGGCTGCGTTGGTCCGGGCAATGACCAAGTTGGAGATAGGGCAGAGCGAGTTCACGTATGCAAAGATCCTCAAGCCGCTTTCCACAGGTTGCTGACAATGATATGTTCTTCATTTGTTCTCGGACGACTGACGCTCCGTTGCGACCTACGGCTAGGCCGTATACACAGTGCGGGGGAGGTGATGCGTATTGAAAAAGTCAGATAATTTGCCGCCTGCGGGCTCGGACCACCTCGATGCACGCGACCTCCGCCTGGCAAAGGGCATGACCCAGCAAGCTTTTGCCGACACGTTCGGATTCACAGTCGGCGCTTTAAGGGACTGGGAGCAAGGGAGAAAGCGTCCGGAGCGTTCGGCCAGAATCTTGCTGGCTGTTATTCAGGCTGCCCCGGAGGCCGTCGCAGCAGCAGTCGCAAAGGCTGGATCGTTCCGCAAATGATTCCGATGAAGTCACCATGGACATAGTATCTCCTCAAAGACGATCAGCGATGATGTCGGGGATAAAGGGGTGCAACACCCGACCCGAACTCGCTGTCAGACGCGCGGCGCACCGGCTCGGATTGCGATTTCGGCTATATCGCAAGGATTTACCAGGAACGCCGGATCTTGTGTTTCCTGGCCGCCGCAAAGTCGTCTTCGTTCACGGGTGCTTTTGGCATCGCCACGCAGGATGCAAATATGCGTATACGCCGAAGTCCAATCTTGAGTTCTGGCTTAACAAACTTCAGAATAATGTGAAGCGAGATCTCCATATGAGGCGGCAGCTAGAATCCGGGGGGTGGACGGTTATTGTTATCTGGGAGTGTGAAACAAAGGACGAGGCGAAACTCGTCGAGATTCTAAGCAGGCAGGTCCGCAATGTTGCCGGTTGAACGCGACGCCATTCGTCGCGCCAAGGCAGAGCGGCTGCGCAGTGGTGAATCCGCTCGTGTGCTTGAAATTTGCTCGGGTTGCGGCGGACTTTCGCTTGGGCTGGCATCAGCAGGATTCGCGCTCTCAGCTCACATCGAAATTGATGCAGAAGCCGCTGCAAGCTACGCGCTCAATTTCGGCGGTGACCGCAAGAGTGATGACCCGTGGGCGTTGCCACGTGACATGGTGCGCTGCTCGGCCAGTGATCTGGTCGAGGAACTCGGCCTGGGCGTGCCGACTGCCTCTGCCTTCGACGTTCTGGCAGCAGGACTGCCGTGTCAGGCATTTGCCCGGATCGGCAGATCGAAGCTGCGCGCGGTGGCGGGCAGGGACGACGCGTTCCAGACCGACCCGCGCGCTGCGCTTTATCGCCGCTTCCTTGACTATGTGAGCGACACTCAACCTCTTGCCATCGTTATCGAGAATGTGCCGGACATTCTGAATTTCGCGGGGCACAACGTTCCCGAAGAAATCTGTGACACGCTTGAGGCTGCTGGCTATCGGACTGCCTACACCATCCTCAATGCGGCCTATTTCGGCGTACCTCAGGTGCGCGAGCGGCTATTCATCATCGCTATCGCCAAGACGCTCGATGTCGATCCGATCTTTCCTGAGCCAACCCATTTTCTTGAACTGCCTAGAGGCTACGAGCACTCACGCCGAGTGGCACTCAAGCACGTCCAACAGGATAGTCCGCACTTTCACGAAGTTCACAAACCTTCTGACGAGTTGCCCGGCGCCGTTGGCGTTCGGGCGGCGCTCGGCGATCTGCCACGGATTACGGAACACCTAACGGATCCCCGTGCAATGCGCCGGCGCAAGATCGATGAGGTGCTGCCATATCGTCAGCCCAAGGCCGGATTGTCGGATTACGCTGATACCATGCGGAACTGGCCCGGGTTCGCAACGCAGGCAGGTTCTGGTGGCCATCTCGTGCGCATCACGCCACGGGACTTTCCAATCTTCCGCTCCTTGCCGCACGGGGCAGACTATCCGCACGCGCGTCAACTTGCCGAAACGATGTTTGAGGATGCAGCGCGCATAAGGGGCTTTGGGCCGGAAGACGTAGGATCGGAAGCGTGGGAGCTGCTGCGCCAGTCGATTGTCCCACCATACGATCCTGGCAAGTTTCCCAACAAGTGGTGGAAGCTGGAGCCGCTCAAGCCGTCGCGGACCCTCACCGCGCATATTGGCAAGGATACCTATTCCCATATTCACTATGACAGTCACCAGAGCCGGACGATCTCGGTTCGTGAAGCGGCCAGGCTGCAATCATTCCCCGACGGGTTCCGATTTGCGGGCGCGATGAATGCGGCCTTCCGGCAAATCGGAAACGCGGTACCGCCGATTCTCGGTCGAGCCGTCGCCGAGGCCCTCAAGCAGCAAATCGAGACCGGTGTTGCGGCGCTGGATCATCCGAGCGGCCTCGAAGCCGCATGACAGTGCCCGAGGCCGAAACAGACGAGGACTTTGACTATGCCCCGCCTGGCGCGAGCGCGATGCTCGAGTCCCTGCGGGGGATCGGCTACTCGCCTGCTGCGGCCATTGCCGACGTTATTGACAACAGTATTGCGGCGGCGGCGAGCCGAGTTCGGATCGATTTTCTCTGGCGTGGGCCGAACTCGATCGTACGCATCAGCGATGACGGCAGGGGAATGGACCGGGCGGCGCTGATTCAGGCAATGCGGCCCGCAGGCCGCCATCCGCTGGAGGCTCGGGAACCCGAAGATTTGGGTCGGTTCGGCCTCGGATTGAAAACTGCGTCGCTCTCGCAGGGGAGCCTGCTGGCGGTTGCATCGCGTGTGGAGGGCGGCGAGGTTGAAACCCGATATTGGGATTTGGCGCATGTCGCCGCCGTGGATGCATGGCAGTTGTTGCGCGGGGTACCAGAAGAGATCGCGGATGACGCGCAACTCCTTGACGACCGGCCCAAGGGCACCGTCGTCGTCATCGCGCGCCTCGACCGGATGCTCGGTCGCGAGCTGACTGACGACGCTACCGATCGGCAGCGGTTTCATTCTCTGGCGCAGACTGTTGAACGCCACCTCTCAATGACCTTCCACCGCTACCTTGAAGGTCCGATCCCGCGGCTGACGATTACTTTCAATGGCGATGATGATGCACAGAAGGTGATCCCCTGGGATCCTTTCATTTCGTATCATAAGGCGACGGCGCCGACCCCGGTGGAGACAATCAGTCATAGCGGTGGGTCGATCGAGGTCCAGGGCTTCGTGCTTCCCCACCGCGACCGCATGAGCAGCGCCGAATTCAGCAAGGCGGAAGGACCGTCTGGCTGGCAGGGGCATGAAGGTTTTTTCGTCTATCGGGGTCAACGCTTGCTGGTGCCAGGCGGCTGGCTCGGACTTGGCCCGGGTCGTGGCTGGGCGCAGAACGGCATCCATCGACTTGCCCGTATTCGCCTGGACCTGCCGACCAGCGGTGATCAGGACTGGAAGGTCGATATCCGCAAATCGTCGGCAATACCGCCGCCATCGCTCCGCAAGCGGCTACAGGCACTGGCTGAGAATGTGCGACGTGACGCACGAGAGATTTTTGCGCAGCGGGCGGGAGCTGGTACCCGAAAGCAGCGTGAGCAACTGGTCCGGGCATGGGAGCCCGTTCACACAAGCCGCGGTGTCTCTTATCGCGTGGACCGTTCGCATCCGTCGGTCCGTCATGCCCTTGATGCGGTGGGCGACAAGCGCCGCATCGTCGAAGAAATGCTCGCGGTGATCGAAGCGACGGTTCCCGTGCAACGGATATGGATTGATGTCAGCGAGACCGCCGATTCGACAGCACCGAAGACAGCCTCGACGCTGTCAACGGATGAGGCTGCTGCGCTCGCGTCGCTTTACCAGCACATGAGGACCAGTCTGAAGCTTGGTGCCGATGAGGCGCGCGCTCGACTTATGATGCTGGAGCCGTTTTCGGCATATCCGGATGCGGTCGGAAAGCTGCCGGAAGAGGTCGTTGGCTAAGATGACCATTAATCCCGACTTCCAGCTTGAACTCGTCCAGATGGCGCAGCTCAGGCTATCTCAGCGCGCTGGGGTTACCCCTCTGTCGCGTGACGAAATCGGTGCCACCCTTGATCGGCTTCTCGCGGCCTTTCCGGAGTGGCGCGGGGGCACTTCTCGCGACCTCGCCATCGCGCAACTTGGTACGATTTTCAGCACGTTCATAGGCGACGAGTCGGTGCTTAGCGCCGATGACGGCCATCTGCCTTGGCTGAACCAGCGCCGTGACGACATCAAATGGAAATTCTGGGAACGCTACCGTAGCTTTCTGATCCGCCGGCAACTCCCCCAGCCCGCGATCAACTCGCTCAATCGCATCACCGATCGTATCCTTGATCTGTGCGGCGACCCCGCGGTCGAGGGAAAGTTCGACAGACGGGGCATGGTCGTGGGCGACGTCCAGTCGGGTAAGACCGCCAACTATACCGGCCTCATCTGCAAGGCGACTGACGCCGGCTACAAAGTTATCATCGTCCTGACCGGTCTTAACAACAATCTGCGGAGTCAGACGCAGATCCGCCTCGATGAGGGGTTTATCGGGAAGATTAGCGTTCCGATCGGAGAAACAGATTCAAGGATCATAGGAACTGGCCAGATCGACCCTTCGGCAATCGTTGATTGGGCTACCAATCGCACCGAAAAGGGCGATTTCAACTGGAAAGCGATGTCCCACTTCGGCGTTCACCCCGGCGGGCGTCCATTGCTGCTGGTGGTCAAGAAGAATGCGAGCGTTTTGAACGGCGTCCTGGAATGGATTCGACTGACTGCTAACTCCAATGATCAGGGTCGGCCTCGCTTTACCGGCATGCCACTTCTCGTCATAGACGATGAGGCCGACAATGCGTCCGTTGACACGCGCCAGCAGGGTTTCAACGATGGCGTCGCCGATGTCGACCACAAGCCGACCGCTATCAACGCCAAGATCAGGCAGATCGTCAGCAGCTTCGATCAGGTTTCCTATGTCGGCTACACGGCTACTCCATTCGCGAATATTTTCATTCATCCTGACGCCGAGACGGGCAGGGAATTCCAAGATCTTTTCCCGCGCAACTTCATCGTCAATATGCCAACACCGGACAATTATGTCGGCGCCGCCCGAATCTTCGGGGGTATCCGTGAAGACGATGAAGATATTGAACTAGCGGAAGTCGGGATTCCCGAACTTATCGTTCCAGTCGATGATCATGCAGCGAGCGACTCACGTCGCGAGACGCAGGGCTGGATGCCACCCGTTCACAAGGTCTTCCATGTCCCTCTCGTCGATGGGGAAGATACCGTTCCTGAATCATTGTTGACTGCAATGCGCAGCTTCGCACTCGTCGTCGCAGCGCGTCGCGAACGTGGCCAGGGACGCGATCACAACAGCATGTTGATTCACGTAACACGGTTCCAGGCCGTGCAGAAGCGCGTATTGGCGCAGGTGCAGGAGACACTTGATACCCTGGCAAATGCCGTTCGGTACGGCGGTGCGGCTGGTCTTGCACCGTTCAAGGACCTTTGGGAGCGTGAGTTCGATCCTGTGACTCGCGGGTTGGCCCTGGATGACTGCCCGCCAGTGGCCTGGTCAGCAATTGAGGTTGCGTTGCGCGCGACTATCAACTCGATCAGCGTGCGGGAGATCAATGGCAGCTCGGCAGACGTACTCGACTATGACCTGAACAAGAATCAGGGGCTGAATGTCATTGCCATCGGCGGCGACAAGCTGGCGCGCGGTCTGACGCTTGAAGGACTGTCGATCACCTATTTTCTGCGCGGATCGACGATGTATGACACCCTCATGCAGATGGGGCGCTGGTTCGGCTATCGGCCAGGCTATCTCGATTTGTGCCGACTGTTCACGACCCAGGATCACATTGACTGGTACGGTCACATCGCTCAGGCGAGTGACGAACTCCGGCGAGAGTTCGACCGGATGGAGGCGATCGGCGCCGATCCGGTGCAATTCGGTCTGCGCGTCCGGAGCCATCCAAGCCTCACGGTCACGTCCCGCGCGAAGATGCGCCACGGAACTGAGTTGCAGGTGTCTTTCGCGGGCGACGTTTCGGAAACGACCGTTTTCTCAACGAACCAGCAAATTCTGGAACAGAACAGGACGGCCGCTGCAGATTTTCTCGGAAGGCTCGCTATCGATGGGATCAGCCATACACCAGATCCGGAGCAGGCGCGGCCCGGTGGCCGAACAAACCGATGGAAGGGCTCGCACCTCTGGAGCAACGTACCGGCGGGTCACGTCCTGACCTTTCTAGACATGTTCTCAACCCATGAAGATGCAGCACGGGCAAATGCTCCTGTGCTGGCCAGATATATCCGGCAACAGAACCAGCGTGCCGAACTCGCCGAATGGAATGTCCTGCTTGTCGGAGGCGATGGCGAAGAAACAAGCTTTGGCGCCTGGACCGTAAATACGGTGATCCGTCAACCGAAGGGCGGATATGGGGCGGATCCCGGCACTCCGAGAGTTATCAAGCCCGGAGAGCGCTTCGTAATCCGTCGGCTGCTCAATCCGCGTGACGAAGCGGTCGACCTAGGCGCGGACTCCTATGAAGCCGCCATGGCTGACACGCTCGCAGCGCCGCCGAAGCGTAAGAGCAAGACAGACAAGCTCCCTGAAGCGCCCTCTGGCGTCTTTCTCCGCAAATATCGCCCCGCCAAGCGCGGCCTACTGCTTCTTTATCCGCTCGCCCGCAGGCAGAAGCTTGAGCATTTTGGCCGCGAAGTCGATCATCAATTCCTTCCTCGCGAACCGGCTCCAATGGGTTTAGGCATTAGTTTTCCCGCAAGCGCAAATGCCAAGTCTGTCAGTTATGTTGTCAATAGCATCTACGGCGCCGGCGACGATGACGATGGTGACGCATGAGCCCGATCGACGAGGTCTGGGCCGCCTTGCGTGCCGAAAATAGACCCGAGCCAGGCTGGCATCTCAGGCGGATCCATACCGAGGCTCCCTGCGAGATCCTGGCCGGGATCCATCAGCCTGACCGTGTCCCCGGACTGATATTCGAAGTCGACGCGTCGGCTTTCCCGTCCGGCATCCGCGTGCCGCAATCCTCAGGTTTCCGTGTGGACACGTCCCTGATAGGACACAGTCACACTGGGCGCGTACGGATCGCGCTGTCACTCGCGCAGGCAGCCTATGCGACCGTATTTTCGGTCCTCTGTTCGGACACTGCAGGGTGTGCCGCAGCGCAGACCGATGAGCGGGCGGCGCTCACCAGCGCAATCGGACGACTTCATGTCTGGCAGGCTTTTATGGCCAAGCATGGTCCCGATGGTCTGTCGGAAAATGCTGTCATTGGCCTGATGGGGGAACTCCACATTCTGGTCGAGCACGTGGTTCCGGTTCTGGGTGTCGGCGATGCACTCAGCAGCTGGGCTGGACCGCGCGGAGAGCCCAACGATTTCAGCTTTCCCGGGGGTTATCTGGAGGTCAAAGCGACTGCACGCCAAGCTCCAAACGCTCTGACAATATCGAATGCCGATCAGCTGGACGTTGCCCGGGGCAAAATTCTGCTGGCGCATGTGCGCTTCCGTCCTTCGCCAGAAGGCCTGACGTTGCCCGGAATCGTTGCGAAAATACGATCGTGGCTTGCGAGCGAAGCGCCCGCGGCCATTCCGGAGTTCGCGTCACTGCTGCTGGCTGCTGGCTACGTCGAAGCGCATCAGGAAAACTACACCTTGCGGCTCGTTCCAGAAGGTCTCCAGCTCTTCGAGGTTGGAGATGATTTTCCACACATCCGGCGAAGTGAGCTTCGACCTGGGGTTCTTGATTGCACTTATCCAGTCGATCTTGGCGCATGTGCGCGCTGGGCCGCCCCGCCGGTGGCGCTCTCCTCTCTCATTCGGCCTGTATCCTGATGGCGGAGGACCGGGACCTTTTGCAATTCGCGGGCGAGCTCCAGTCAGAGATCGCCGACCGCGCGCTGGGCGACATGGAAGCGGGCGAGTTCACCGAGAACGCCTTTGTGGACGTAATCTCCGAGCACCTTGCCGAAATCGGCATGATCGAAAATCCGGTGACGTGTTTCTTCCCAGCCAAGGTGGGCACCGGAATTGTGAAGGTAAGCGGTTACGCCATCCCCGACGATGGCGAGCGGATCGATATTTTGGTCGCCATCTTCAGCGGCACGGCAACGCCGGCAAGCATAACGACGGCGGATATGACACGCATTGCCGGACAAGGCGCACGCGCGCTCCTCGCGGCCAGTCGCAACATTCATCTCGAGCTCGAGACGGCAAACGACCGCTTTGCGATGATGCAGCGGATTTCGGAACTGTTGGTCGCGGGCACGAAGCAGGCACGCGTGATCGTCATCAGCGACGGCCTGTTCGCAGCACGTGGACTGGAACCGACGAATGTTGCAGGCGTCGAGGTCAGCTTCGAGATCTACGACATCCGCCGCCTCATGCGGACTATGCGCACCGGGCAGACGCGCGAGGTCATAGACATCGATCTCGCCGCACTGGGCATGCAGCCCATACCCTGTGTTGCAATGCCAGCCGGGACTGAACCCTACGAGACTTATCTCGCCATATTCTCGGGCGAGACGCTGTACGAGCTGTATGAGGCCTACGGACCGCGGATCCTGGAGTATAACGTCCGCGCCTTTCTGCAGGCGACCGGCAAGGTCAACAGGGGAATCCGGGACACGATTCGCGATCAGCCCGGCTACTTCATGGCCTATAATAACGGCATTTCGGTCACGGCAGATGAAGTGCGAACCGAGCGGATCGGCGGCGTCACTGTCATCACCGGCTTCATGGGGATGCAGATCGTCAACGGCGGTCAGACGACCGCTTCGATACACCGCGCCCGGAAGCGCGATCGCCTAGATCTGTCTCGCGTCCATGTGCCAGCCAAGGTGACCCGCCTTCCGCCCGAAAGCGTCGAGGAGATGGTCCCGCAGATCTCGCGCTACGCCAACACCCAGAACGTCATCCAGGAAGCTGACTTCTCATCCAACGAGCCCTTCCATATCGCGATGGAACGCCTGTCCAAAGACATCTGGGCACCCGGCGAGAGGACGCGCTGGTTTTATGAACGCTCGCGCGGTCAGTACCAGACCGCAATGAGCATTGACGGGTCGACAGAGGCGCGCTTACGCGCATTTCGTGAAAGGACGCCGCCGGCAAACCGAATCTCAAAGACTGATCTCGCCAGGTTCCTGAATAGCTGGAGCAGGCTGCCTCATATCGTCAGCGGCGGTGTGCAAAAAAACTTCATCGCCTTCATGCGACGCATCCGCGACGCGCGGGGGAATAAATGGGAACCGGAAGAGGCTTTCTATCGTGACGCTATCGCTCAGGCCATCCTGTTTCTCGCCGCACAACGGGTCGTCCGCCGCGAGGGGTTTCCAGCCTACCGGATCAACATCACGACCTATCTCGTGTCCTATCTATCTCATCGCACTGGAGGTCGGTTGCGCCTCGATCTCATCTGGCAACGCCAGTCGATCGGAGACGATCTGCAAGCGCTCATGAGGGTCTGGTCGCATGCCATCGACCGGCAGATTCAGGCTAGCGCGGCAGGCAAGAACGTGACCGAGTGGGCCAAGAAGGAGGCATGCTGGATCGGTGTTCGTCAGCTTGATCTTCCAATCGAAGGTGTCTTGCCTGAGGAATGGGGCAGTGACGACACGACATTATCCCCTGAGGAGATGCCATCTACGGGCGATGACCATGCCTCGTCAGCGGCCTGCATGCGCCTGTCGGCTGAGCAATGGTTCGCACTTCATCTTTGGGGCACCCGAACCGGCAATCTCGCCAAGTGGCAGACGGGGATCGCCCACACGCTCAGCAGTTATGCCGGCCGCGGCTGGGAACGTGCCCCAACCGCAAAACAGGCGAAGCATGGGGTGCGGATACTTGAAATCGCTGCCGAACATGGCTTCGAAAGTGGCGCCGGCGGTTCGGACGAATAGCAGGGCGTTGACTGCAGCGATCAGTCGAGTTCGGCGTTCATTTGCTGCAAGCGGCGCAGGATAACGACGTCGTCAGCGTCCCCCGGCAGTCCATAGAAATCCAGAATCACTTGGTTGAGTTGGGCCATCGCGGGGAGTGTGTCTGTTACCCGATGTGCGGCTTTCCAACCGCTCGGTGGATGACTGGCAACCGCGCGTTCGATGTGGTGGTTTACCTCCCGCGTCAGCTCTTCCAAGCGGGACTGAGCAGCGCCCTGGGCGACAAGTGCCACAGCGCTTTCCTCCTGAATAATTCGGAACGGCGGCACAATTGGGAAGCCGCCAAAGGTGTTCACCACGGAAAACCTCGCCATCCAGCTACTGGCCGGCGGCAACGTCGCGCGCGCCCACACGGCGAACACGCGCGAGCGGAACAGCGTCGGCACCGCCAGATCGCCGTCGATGACGAAGAGGTCCTGCACTGGTACCTCATCATCACGCATCTCGACCACCACCACCGGGACGGCGCCGTCGACAATCGCATACCGTTGAAAGCCGCGAGGCGGGGCCGTCCAACATCTGACAAGGTCCGCCGATCGCTTCAAGGGGCGCGCAGCAAGTTTCGTCCTGCTGTCCAGCTCCAGAAGATCCCGCAAACGGCTGGCGCCTGCTTGATCGCCAAGCACAAAGTCACGGGTCAGAAGAAGATCGCTATTTGGCTCACCATACGGCCTCGTGGCCGAACGCATGGGCCGTAGGTTCGTTCGTGCAGATTGCCGATCAGCCTGGGGTAGCCCATCCAGCCATTCCGAACTCAGATCGTAACTGATGCGGATCACGTCGCGCTGATCAACGCCGCGAGCAGCGAGACGCCGATGGATCGCATGCGAGCGCACGGGTCCGATATCTACCTCATCTGGGAATGTCACGGGCCGCTCGACGTCCGCGAGCCTTCGCAGGGTGGCGGTGTCCGTATAGCGCGCGACACGCCAGCCCGCTCTGCTGGCGGTTTCGATCACATCAAGCGTAGGCGTTTCTCCGGTTACCACCAAATTGAATGGGGTAGAGGCCGCATTTGCGACAGTAAAGGTAGTGCTATAGTCGGGCATCGACAGCGCACTGCTGACGGGGGAGTTGTCGACTTGCGATTGCTCCAGACGGAAACCTGCGCGCGCCGGTGCGCCTCGCCGTGAACTGAATATGGGGGCCAGAACCCTCGCGGCGAATTCGGGAAAGCGATTTCCGCGCCTGCGGCCTTCAACCAGAACCTGGCTTTCGATCTCGTAGCTGTGGACGTCTCGGGGGTTGATGCGAGCCGAGAACAGGATGGCCGGGTCGCTTCGCTTTGGATCGCCAGACACCCAGCTCACCTCTGAGCCCAGCCGCAAGTTGCCGGGCCCGTCAAGCAGGGTCTCACTGTCGCCGGCTTTGGGCATGAGGCCTACAGCCAGGACGGGAGTAGGCTCGCCCCCAGGCCGGTCCATAAGCTCCCGCCGGACGACGGGTGAACGGCACGCGACGATGGCAAGCGCGATCACGTCGGCGATCCGACGGTCGAATGAGCGCTTGGATTTGCCCCACCAGAAGGGCGATCTCGCAATTGCAGAGTCGAGGATGGCATGGCTTTCGCTAGGGAGGCGAGAACCTTTCGCGCCTATGTCGAACAATCTTGACGGATGGTTGGCCGGAAGTGCAGGGGCAACAACGATCAGTGCGCCTTCGGCGGCCTGCCGGCGGACGAAGGCATCCAGATCAGGCAGCATTTCTGGCTCCTGATCGTCTTCATCCAGGACGATTACGATAACATCCGCAATGAACCCGGTACGGGAGAGCAAGTCGCGCCATTCGCGTGCACTCGCCGCGACGTGTATATGACTCCCAGATGGCAGCATGTCGCCTTCGCCGCGCCTCAAATGGCTTGCGATCTCTCGAGCACGCCGTCCATCAGCGATGATCAACGCTTCGGTCTGTGCAGGAGGGGTAGCGGGCTTCGGGGGCGGCCCGGGCGGGTCGTCGGTCAACCCTTCCGGCTTTTGCTCCACGACAGCCGATGCGTCCGACGACAGCGGAGTCAGTTCCGCTCCGAGCAATGTTGCCAGCTTCGCGATGCCATCGAATGCCTGCTGGAAGGGCTCCTTTTCCAACAGTGCGCGGGCAAAGATGCCAGGCAGATCGATGGAAAGAACCCCTGGGGTGCGTTCGACAACAGCCACTGCTTGTGACGCGGTCAGGGCATGCTCTCTCCCAACAAGTACCCGACGAATCGCCGTCTCCAGCAGTTGGCGTACGAACTGTCGCCGCCAGCCACGCGCCCGTACACCTCCAAACTTCTCTTGGACAAAATCGAAGGCGACGGGAGCAAGCCGGACTACCTCGTCCCGTCCGGCATGTACCGCCAATTCGAGCAGGCTGAGCGGCGCTCTGGATTCGAGGTCGCCCTGAACGGGAACTAGATCATCCCACAGCTGTTCGGGTGTCCCGACATATGCGACGTCGTTCCAGAGGAATACGTCGTGCCAAGCGTCGCCCACATCAAGCGCGATCGATTCCCCATGTGGAAGCCTACGTTGTTCATCGAGATCGACCGGCTCAAACTCGGCGATCCGGCCCTGATGATCACCAGCGACAGACGATCTTGCGATGTAGAGCGTGTTCGCACCCTCGCTCTGGCCAAAGAGCGGCATGGCAAAACCATGCCCTGTGCATCCATAGTGCCCAACAAGCCGAAGACTGAGAGGGTCGTTGTTCATAGCTGGTGACACGTGGCGAGATGTTCGCGCACGAGCCGGTTGATCTCGACGTGGAAATCAGCCGGTGCACGGTTCGGCCGCCATTGGTAGGTTTCCCACGTCACGCCAGCCACCGTTAGCTTCTCGATCATTTCGGTGTTCTTGCCATTGGGATCCTCGAGAAACTGATACGGAAGGATCGCAAATTTGACGTCACTGAGTCGCACGTGCTGATCAAATGCAAGTTCGATGGCTGAGGCGCGTCGATCGGGACGGTTGCTGCCGGCGGATGCAAGCCGTGAAATCTTTGCGAACGTCTGAGGGCCGATATCCCAATCGGGAATCGACTTGGTGAAGTCCGGCTTCAGTTTGCCGTCGTAGTAGTCTGCTGGGCTGCCGAACGCCCAGGAGATGTGATCATTCACGGCTTGGAGTGTCTCCTCGAGGGCATAATCCTCAAGGTAATATGAGGGGCTGGCTCCCTCGTCGAATGCACCTGCAAGAGCTCCACCGGTGTCGAAGGGGTAAACGTGAAACGGGGCTCCGAGATTCTGGGTGCTGACTAGAAACACAAACGGAAAGTAGTCGAGGATGGACTTTTTGTCCTCGGCCCCACGCAACTTGTACGCTGGACGCATCGCGAAGAAATAGACCAAGTGACGATCGAAAACGGTGCAGCGCCGAGTTTCTATCTGACCAGCCCGGATAATTTCCCGGGCCGCGCCGACCGCAGTGACGTGCACTAGATAAAATTCGGCTGACGCTGCATGCGTGCGATCCCGCAGTCGTTGATTGGGGTCGCCGCTTGTTCGCCGTGTGAGTACTGCCAAGTGTCCCCGCCTGCCTTCAAGATATGCCCGCATACGATCCGTCGGTGTCTCTGTGCCATCCTGTTGATCGAACGGTGACCGTGTCCTGCTACACTATATATTTCAATCCGTTGCGCGGCGATTGCGGTGCTCTGGATGCTTCCAGAAGCGCTCGGCGTAAGCAGAGCGGCGTTTTGGACCGCAGAGCAATATCAATTCGTTCTGCACTGACCTGCGACGCTTAAAACTCTTCTAGCTCCTCGCGCGAAGGCCGTCCAACGAGAGAGGGTGGCGGACCGAGCTCGTGACGGTATAAATTTCGGGAGGCTGAGTCATGGCCGGCGTGGTCCAGCGTAGAGGCGGCAGCGCGGCCACGCTGAGGTGGCGGAATGCCTTACGTGGGACAATCGGCGCGCTCACGGCTAAAACCTCATCGACTTCATCTATTGCTGATAGCCAGTTGCAGGCCGCGCCAGTCCGCATACTTGTCGCCAGCTTCGCGAATGTGGGTGTAGCGCTTGAGGCTGACCCATGACCGGTGTCCACTGACTGTGGCAACCTTGGGAATGCTCCAGCCCATCTCGAATAGCCGAGAAACCCCTTCGTGCCGCAGATCGTGGAAGCGCAGATCGTCGATACCGAGCAGCTTACATGCCCGCGTGAAATTGGCGGTGATGGCATCGGGTGAGTAGGGGAAGATTTCCGGCTTGGTTTTGGGCATGCTTTCAATGACCTGAATAGCCTCGTCTGGCAGATCGACCCAGGTATCGTTTCCGATCTTCTCGCCCGGGTGTTTCATATCGCGCACAAGCACACGCTTGTGTTGTTTTTCAAAGTCATCCCATGTGATTTGCGTGATTTCTGCTTGCCGCCGGGTCGAGAAGAGCGCGAACACAATGACCTTGTGCATCGGCACGGCTTGAGGAACTTTCTTTCGCCGATCGACGAAATGAGCCAGAAGTTTGTCGAGTTCTTCCAGCGTTGGCCGTCGGTCGCGCTGAACAGAGCGCGAGATGATGCCCATGCGGCGGGCGACTACAATCGCGTCCCTCATCTCGCGATCATTCAATCCATAATCCCACATCGGCCGCGCGATAGCGAAGATGGCCGCGAGGTGGCTGGCGTAATTGCCGACCGTCTGAGGCTGGCTTGTCAGCGACTGCAGGAACTCGATGATATCCTTCGACTTGATGGTGGAGCAGGGCATGTCGGCGATGGGATAGTTCTTGATTGCTCTGAGAACCTGAGCTTTCGTCCGGCCAATCTCCTTCAGAGACTCTTCGGTGTACCGGTCAATGGCTTTTGCCAGCGGGGGGTCCGCCGCCTTGTACTCATTGATCACGCCTGGTTTCGCGAGTTCGCGCTCGCGCTTTTTGATCCACGACGTCGCGGTCGGACGCCTGTCAAAAGTTTCCGTCTCGTGATAGGCGAAACCATCGCGCATGACCCGCACGCGCGCCATATAGGCAGCGCTGCCGTCCTTGCGCTTGCGCTCGGTGATAGTGCCCATGGTGGAATCCTCGTTTGGTACACGAGATTTCATTTGGTACATTGTACCAAATCAGGTGTCAAAATCGACGAACTTGGTACATGAACACAGGAAATGACACAAGAGTGGCTGAGAACGACAGGGCGTAAGTAGTGGAAAAAGAAAGGAAATCGCAGATTGGCGTAGCTCGCCGGTTCTCGGTTGCGCCGATGATGGACTGGACTGACCGGCATTGCCGGTTCTTCCATCGCCAGTTGACGAGCCACGCGCTGCTCTACACAGAGATGGTGGTGGCCGACGCCGTCATCCATGGTGCGCGTGAGCGACTTCTCGGCTTCGATGAGACGGAACACCCGGTTGCCCTGCAGCTCGGCGGTTCGGATCCACGCAAGCTTGTCGAAGCGGCGCGCATCGGCGAGGCCTTTGGCTATGACGAGATCAATCTCAATGTCGGCTGTCCGTCGGACCGTGTTCAGTCGGGTACGTTCGGCGCCTGCCTGATGAAGGCGCCCGACCTCGTCGCCGCCTGTGTCGCGGCTATGAAAGCGGCGGTGACAATTCCCGTCACCGTCAAATGCCGCATCGGCGTCGACGAGCAGGATCCGGAGCCGGCCCTCGATGCGCTGGCGGATGGTGTTTTCGATGCCGGCGCCGACGCGCTGTGGGTGCATGCGCGCAAGGCGTGGCTGGAAGGGCTGAGTCCCAAGGAAAACCGTGACATCCCGCCGCTCGATTATGGCCGCGTCTATCGGCTGAAGGCCAGAAAACGCAACGAATTCATCGGCATCAATGGCGGCATTCAATCGATCGAAGAGGCGCGGGAGCATCTCGATCATGTCGACGGCGCCATGCTTGGCCGCGCCGCCTACCACACGCCCGGCATTCTGGCCGACGTCGATGCCGCCTTCTACGGCGCCAAGCCCGGGGCGTTCGATTTCGCGGCGCTGATCGATATCATGGCGGACTATGCGGCACGTCATATCGAGCAGGGCGGGCGGCTTGGCCACGTCACGCGCCATATGATCGGGCTGTTCCACGGACTGCCCGGTGCGCGCCGCTACCGCCAGATCCTGTCCACCGACGCGACCCGGCCCGGCGCCGGACAAGATGTGCTGAAGACGGCTTTCGCGGCGGTCGAACTCAGTGGAGTGGCGGCCGAAGCGGCCTGAGTCTGGGAGCCGGAGCTCAATCCCTGAGGATCATGCGGTCGCCGCGCACATCGAAGCCCGACAGCGAGCCGATGAAATTCATGCCAAGCAGGCTTTGGCTGAGCATACCGGGTGCGGCGATCATCACCGGCATGTCCCTGCGCATGATGCCGCCGATCGCAATCTGATCGGTTTTCACGGCCGCCGCGCGTGCCACGCCGTTGGCGGTCGAAACCGAAATGGTGTAGTGGAGCGCCGCTGGATTGAATCCGGCGGCCTGCGCGTCTTCGGACGTCAGGACGGTGCTGGTCGCGCCGGTATCGACAATGGCTCGAACCGGGTTGCCGTTGATCAGGATACGCGCTTCGAAATGGCCGTTGTCCGCCTTGTCGAGCGTCACCGTGGCGTGACCGTCTTCGACGCCGAGCGCCAGCGGGCTGCCGGGAACCAGGCCTGCCGTCACGCGGCTGGCGACATCCTGCAGTTCATAGCGGTATTGATAGCCGGCGATCAGCGCGAGCACGATGGCCGCCCAGGCGCCGAGGTTGCGGGCCATGGCGCCCAATGGCCGGCCCGAGCGAAGCAGGCCGGCGCCGATCAGGGCGCCAAAGGCACCGAGCCAGATCAGCCGGCTGAAATCGTAATTCTCGACGCCGAGCGTGCTTCCGGCGGAATCGTTGAGCATGAGCAGGACTGCTCCCACCCCGATCGCAGCCATCAGGATCCAGAACAGCCGGCTCATTAGCACCTCACGAAAGCGCGTCGCGTTCGCGCGCCATGCGGGTGCGGCGCGTTTCCCGGCGCGGCCGGCGCTCGATCGTTTCCAGCCGGGCCGGCAATTCGGCCATGACGCCGCAGCGCGTTTCCGGCGTCATCCCGATCCAGGCGCCGATTTCCTCACGCGTGCGACCGCACCCGAAACAGAAGCCGGTTTTCATGTCGATCGAACAGACCAGGATGCACGGGGATTCGATGGCCGTCATGACTTTCTCTTGAGGTTCCGTCCGGAATCCTCGCTCCATCTCCACATGGTGCAACCGCGGAGCCAATGCAAGCCCTCGCGATTGCGCCCTTCGCGGCCAGCTTTGCGGCAATTTCAGGACCATGATCCAGGAGGTTGTGCCGACGACGCAAGGCGGCTATGCCGCTCACCTACTCCAGGGAATGATCGCCAACGAGATGACCAGCGCGCTGCCTTTCGACGATTTCCGCAACCTGCTGGCCAAACTGCCGGCGGCCGACACGACAGCCGAGGCCCGCGTGCGCACGCTGTTCGCCAAGGCCGACAAATCAGGCAATTCGCTCGGCCGCATCGAGGACATCGCCGCGTGGCTGGCGGCCTGGAGCGGGCGAGCTCCGCCAGCCGTGACAAGACCGCTGATGGCGGTCTTTGCCGGCAATCATGGCGCCACGCGCCACGGCATTTCGCCGCGCCCGGTGGCGGCGACCGCCAACGCGGTCGAACTTTGCGCGGCCGGAGGTGCTGCGATCAACCAGATCTGCATTGCCAACGATCTCGGGCTGAAGGTCTTCGATCTTGCCCTGCACATTCCGACCGCCGACATCACCTGTCATGCCGCGCTCGACGAGCGCGGCTGCGCCGCCACCATGGCCTTCGGCATGGAAGCGATCGCCGGCGGTGCCGATCTGCTTTGCCTTGGCGATCTCGGCGTCGGCAACTCCACGGTCGCCGCAGCTCTGTTTGCGGCGCTGTTCGGGGGCAGGGGCGTCGACTGGGTCGGCGCGGGGTCGGGCGCAAATGCGACGATGCAGGCACGCAAGGCAGACGTGGTCGATGCGGCGCTGGCCTTTCACGCCGGCCACCTCGGCGACCCGCTCGAGGTGCTGCGCCGGGTCGGCGGTCGTGAGTTCGCGGCGATTGCCGGCGCCATCCTTGCCGCGCGCATGCAGAAGATCCCGGTGCTGCTCGACGGGCTCGCCGCGACGGCCGCCGCGGCGGTGCTGCAAGCCGCCAATTCCGCCGCGCTCGACCATTGCCTGCTGGCCAGTCTGTCGCCAGAGCCCGCACACGCCCGGGCTGCTCAACGCCTCGGCCTGCGCCCGTTGCTTGATTTTGGCATCAGCCATGGCGAAGGGGCAGGGGCCGCCCTTGCCGCGGGTCTGGTCAAGGCCGCCGCGCTGACCAGCTCGGGCATGGCGGCTGCGGTGCGCAGCTAAGAAACCGGCACATTGCATCTCGACAGCTTTCGACTTATCGCCGCCGAGCTGCTGCTACCGTCGCGGTCGGCAGCGCCGGCAATTCCTCCATTACCCGGCTCAGCGGGAATATGGCGATCGCCTCTGTCCCTTCGCGCAGCTTGGAATGAAGTTCGAACTCGCCGCCATGCATGGCGAGCAGCCCTTGCACGATCGGCAGGCCAAGGCCGGTTCCTTGCTCGGCGCTCTTGATGGCGATCGAGCCTTGGCCGAAGGCGGAAAGCACAATCGGAATCTCGTCTTCCGGTATGCCGGGCCCATTGTCCTTGATCGAAATGTACTGCCCGCCGCCCGCCGTCCAGCCGACGCGAACACGAATTTCGCCTCCGGTGGCGGTGAACTTGATGGCATTCGACAGAAGGTTGAGCGTGATCTGCCGCACCGCCCGCTCATCGGCGAACAAGCGTGGCAATTCATGCTCGAAATCCTGGATGACGCGTATATCCTTATTGCGCGCCCTCAGCTCCATCATGTGGCAGCAATCCTCGACGATACCGAGCAGCATCAAGGGCTCTTCATTGAGCTGGTAGCGGCCAGCCTCGATGCGCGACAGGTCGAGGATCTCATTGATCAGGTCGAGCAGATGCTGGCCGGATTCGTGCACGTCGTGGGCGTAGTCACGATAGGTGGGGTTGCTCATCGGTCCCAGCACCTCGTTCGACATCACCTCGGAAAAACCGAGAATGGCATTGAGCGGTGTGCGCAGTTCGTGGCTCATCGAAGCAAGGAACCGCGATTTCGCCAGATTGGCGTCTTCCGCCCGGCGTCGCGCCTCGTCCGACATCGATTTCGCTGTCTCCAGTTCGGCGACCAACGCATCCTTTTCGGAGCGGAACGACAGCATCATGAGGGACGAGCGGTTGAGGTGACGGGCGACATAGGCGAAGAAGGGCAGCGACACGACCAGCAGCCCGGCCATGATCACCTCAATCGGCATCCACAGTTTGACGCCGCCATAGGCGTAGAGCGCCACCGGAACGGCAAACGTCGCCAACAGCGCTCCGCGCAGGGACGAGGTCATCACCGCGGTCGCCGCCATGGCGAACAGCAGCACCACGGCCTTGACGATGTGGAGCGGGTCGACCTCGCAGACGTTGCAGCCAAGCCAGACGAACCATGCCCAGCCTAGACCGCACAAGAAATGGCCAATCAGGAATTCTCGTCGTGTTTGCAAAGGGTTGGGCTCGGAAGCTTCAGTACGCTCGATGCGCCGCGCCATGAAGGCGACGATGGTGTAGCAGGTCAGCGTGAACAGCGCCCAGAGGCCGATCTCGTTGCCGACGCCGGCCAGCCGGCCACCCGCCGCGATCACCAGAACGAGAAGCGGGACGGCGATTGCGCCGCTGGTCATCGCCCGGGCGTGGAGTTTCAGAAGTTCGCGATCGAAATCGGGATTGCCGGCCTGCTGCGAAAGACGGTCACGCGTCTTGCGCACCGCGCGTGCCACATCGCTGTTGCGATGAGGTTTCCTGCGGTCCACAATGAACTTGTCCGCTGTGTTCGAGCGTTGCAAGGGCATCAAAACTTCAATTATGCGAGCAGCGGTTTCCAAGTGTTAAGCTACGTTCGAATGATTAACCAACCGTTTGCCATATGAGCCGCCCGTGGTCGCCAAGGCGGCGCCGGCCATACTTTGCGCGACCCCGAAGCCTGTGGCGCCGGCTGGTCGATTACGGGCTTACCGCCATCATTCTCGGGCTGCTGATCCTGCTGGCGGCCCGCCTCGACCGCGTGGAAACCCGCAAGACGGAAGGTGCGGCTATCATCAATGACGGCGATTCGATCACGCTTGGTGCCGAGCGCATCCGCATGCGCGGCATCGATGCTCCGGAATATACGCAGACCTGCCGCAGGAATGGCGCCGACTATCCCTGCGGCACGCTTGCGCGCCAGTCGCTGGTGCGCCTGATCGCCGGCAAGCCAGTCTCCTGTACCGGCTGGCAGCGTGACCGCTATGGCCGGCTGCTCGGCAACTGCACCGCCGGCGGCAAGGACCTCAACCGGGCGCAGGTGGAAGCGGGCTGGGCGGTTGCCTATGGCGACTTCGAGAGCGAGGAAGCCATCGCGCGCGCAGGAAAGGCAGGCATCTGGGCGGGAACGTTCGACCAGCCGCAGGACTGGCGCGACAGCCATCACGGCGAAGTCGTCGAGAGGAAACATGGTACGCTGGCGTCAATCGGCGACGCCGCGCGCGAGATTTTTCGCTTCTGGTGATCCGCATCCTGTAACTGGACCGCGAACGAAATGGGAGGATGGAGATGAAGCTCTTCGACGGTGGCCGGGCGCCCAATCCACGACGGGTCCGCGTTTTCCTGGCCGAGAAAGGCATTATGGTTCCGCAGGTAGCCGTCGACATGGGTGCTCTCGAGCACAGACAACAGGCGATCAGCTCTCGCAACCCTTTGCAACGCCTGCCGGTGCTGGAGCTCGACGACGGCACCATCATCACCGAATCCGTCGCCATCTGCCGCTATTTCGAGGAACTGCATCCCGAGCCAGCCCTATTCGGTCGTGGCGCACTCGGCAAGGCGCAGGTCGAGATGTGGCAGCGACGGATGGAGTTCAATCTGCTCAGCTGCGTCGCGCAGGCGTTTCGCCACATCCATCCGGCCATGAAGGAATGGGAAATCCCGCAGATCCCCGAATGGGGCGAGGCCAACAAGCCGAAGGCCGTGCAGTTCCTTAAATTGTTGGACGTTGAGTTGGGCAATCGAGAATTCATCGCCGGTGACAGCTATTCGATCGCCGACATCACCGGGCTTATCGCCGTCGATTTCATGAAGCCGGCACGCATCAGGGTACCGGATGAATGCACCAATGTGCTGCGCTGGCACCAGGCCGTCTCCAGCCGTCCGAGCGCATCAGCCTGAACATGACTGTCGAACTCGACTGCCTCACCGCCAAGATTCGCGCTTGCCGCATCTGCGTGGAAAACCCTGTCGGCAAGCCGTTGCCGCACGAACCTCGTCCGGTGCTGCGACCCTCGACCAGCGCCCGTATCCTGATCGCCAGCCAGGCGCCGGGGACCAAGGTGCATCTATCGGGGATGCCGTTCACCGATGCCTCCGGCGACCGCTTGCGCAGTTGGCTGGGCGTGACAAGCGACGAATTCTACGACATCGAAAAGTTCGCCATCGTGCCGATGGGCTTTTGCTTTCCCGGTCAGGACGCCAAGGGCGGAGACCTGCCGCCGAGGCGTGAATGCGCGCCGGCCTGGCGCGCGCCCTTGATGGCTCTGATGCCACGGATCGACTTGGTGCTGACGATCGGCATCTATGCACAGTCTTGGCACATGGGTGCCGAGCGCCGGCCCTCGTTGACGCAAACGGTGATGGACTGGCGGGCCCTCTGGGAGAATTCCATCGGCCCGAAAGTGCTGCCGCTGCCGCATCCGTCATGGCGCAACACCGGCTGGCTAAAGAAGAATCCCTGGTTTGAAATGGATTTGCTGCCTTTCCTGCGGTCGGAAATCCACTATCGCCTTGGTTGACCTTTCGGCAAGAAATCACTCGTTTTTCGCCCTATTGGCAGAATTTCTTTCTTGTGAAAGGTCGAAATAGGGGGGAATATAGCCAATCTATTCCCAAGCGCGTCGCGCCCGAGGGCACGCAACGCGCTTTGAATTTTTGTTTTACGCATGTCGTTATCCCAAAACCGCTACGCACTTTTGGGCGACATGCACCAGGGAGCACTCGATGGATCGCCTCGATAGAAAAATTCTCCGCCTGTTGCAGGAGGACGCGACACTCGCGGTCGCCGATGTCGCCAAGAAAGTCGGGCTGTCGACGACGCCTTGCTGGCGGCGCATCCAGAAGCTCGAGGAAGAGGGCGTCATCAAGCGGCGTGTCGCCATTCTCGACCATGAAAAGGTCAATGTGCGCGTCACCGTCTTCGTGTCGATCCGCACCAATTCGCATAGCCATGAGTGGCTGCGGCGCTTCTCGGAAGTCATCCAGGAGTTTCCCGAGGTGGTCGAGTTCTACCGCATGAGCGGCGACGTCGACTATCTCCTGCGCGTCGTGGTGCCGGACATCGCCGCCTATGATGCGTTCTACAAGCGGCTGATCGCCAAGATCGAAATCCGTGACGTGTCGTCGTCCTTCGCCATGGAGCAGATCAAGTACACCACCGAAATCCCGCTCGACTACATGGTGCTGGACAAGGAGTCGGGCGCAAATGCCGCTTGAACTGGACCTTGCGCAAGGTTGTCCCGCTTAGTCTTTCTTTTTGTTGAGGAAACTCCAGGGCGAATTTACTGGCAGCGTGACTGTGTCCGGCACGCTGTCGGCAGCGACGACCTCCGCCTTGCGGACGCTGTAGCCCGATTGGACGACGCTGACACCGTCGAGAATGAACAGCTGGCTCTTCTCCATCTCCGGCTTCAGCGCACCGGTGACGGCGACCGGCTGATACGCTTCCGACATCTTGTAGGGGTGAGCAGGCGTGACCAGTACGATCTGGTTGGGCGGCGGCGTCGGCATGTGGCTGCAGGCACCCGTCCACGGCACCAGCAGGAACTGATAGACAAGGTCGCCGTCGCGATCGACGGGCAATGCATAGCCGGCCAACTGAATGCTTCTGTCCTGCAGATCGAGGGACAGCGTCTCGCCGTGGTCCGGCAATTTTGCCGCGATCATCGGCAGCCCGACATTTTCGGCGGCTGCTTGCGCAGCCGGGCGCAGATCCTTCCAGAATATATGCGCGGTCTCGGCCGAGGCCTGGCCGATGGAAACGGCAAATGCCGCAGCCAGGATCGCACCTGATTTCAAGCGATTGTTCATGGACTCCATTCTTCGCCAACCTGCTGCCCGGATCGAGTCAAACCGTCGTGATTCGAGAGCATTTTTGCAGATGCCGGATCGCACTGTACCTCAATCCACACTTTCGCTCTTGCGCGCAATTCGAGCGCCGCTGTGAGGGTGGTGCGCTATAGGGGTCTCGCAGCGACCTCGCGGGGAGCATGACACGAATAAATGCTTGGGAAAGCGCCGAAAGTGCCTTGCCCGGTCGCGACAGCGGAGCAAAAAATAGAGCGGCCATAGCCGGCCGCATACGTTCGTCCACGACCTCGCCAGAACATGGAGAAGTACCATGCCAACCAGCGATGATCTCAAAGGGCTGATGAAATTCCTTACCCGTGTGGAATGGCGCGGATGTTTCGAAGAGGTGCTTGACGATCATCTTGGCCCCGTCCTCGATGCCTGCGACATGGATTTCGAAGACCTCATCGAAATCCTCGGCGAGGTCTGGGCAATGACCGTTTGGGGCTGCGCCTTCGAGGACTTTCTCACCCAAGACTTCGAGGGTGAACCCGGCAACATGGTCGATGACTATGTCAAGCGTCGAGGCTGGAAGGAAAACGCCCGATCCAAGGCTTATATGATGGCGTTACGGACCTCCGTCATGAGCCTATACGAAGTAAGCAACGTCGTGCCTGGACAATCTCTTGCGGCGCGTGACCTTATCCGCGGAGGTGAACCCATCACAGTTAGCGAGGGCACAGCCACGAAGACGTTGAAACAGTGGAACAGGATTGCTGCGCGGGTCGTGCCTGTCATGGGGAAGAACGTTCTTGCGGGCGGCGTTTTGCCGTTCACCCCGCAAGCCGCGGAGACGCTGTTCGATGTGCTGTGGGGCACGTTCGGCAAAAAAAATGCAAAGAAACTACCTGCCTTGAAGAATGAAGAGCTGCAGGCGGCAGCGTCCATGTTCACTCTGTCCTGGTTGTACGACACCCTCAACAGGGCGATGACCAGGCCATTGCTGCGAAACAATCATGGCGACGATATCGTTTTCCACGATGTCTGCTTCCCCTTGGCATCCGGGGCGATACAGCGGGATATCGCTGCCCGGTTGAACAGCATTCCGGGCATGTGGCAGGAAAATGTGAAATTCTGGAACTGGCTGGAAGAGACGCCGGGAAACAGGGACAACCCAAAGAGGGGGAACGCAGCTACTCTCGACGCCACGATGGACGACGGTTTGAGCGTGTTGGGCAATGTCGAGCTGACGGGTCCTTTCCTGAAACTGTCCACCAATTCCGCTGCGCGAGCAACAAAGGGGACGGCCCTGATCCGGCAGGCCCTTGGCGATCTTGTCCAGACGCCTCTTACCGATATCCGTACTGTCGAGCAGATGACGGCCGCGCGGCCGGGCAATCATACCGAAAAGCAATCGAGTCTGCCGCCCGAAGTCATCAAACAAGGCGTTCATGAGTTCTTGGATCGGCACTATCTTGAAACGCTGGACCTGCCGGTCGCAATGCTGGGAAATAAAACACCGCGTCAGGCCGTCAAAACCGCCGCTGGTCGCCAGAAGGTCGTCGAGTGGCTCAAATACCTGGAAAACCAAACCGTCAAGCAGCCGGACCCAACCGATCCCATGGCCACCTACAATTTCGAATGGGTTTGGAAAGAACTCGGCGTTCACGACCTGCGTCGATAGCCCGATGCGCTTTCAATTCGAACGCATCTCATTCCAGCGTCAACGCTCGAGCCGCATCACATGTCTGCGAGATCCGGCCATCCCGGTCTCGTTGAAACCGCGCGCCGCAAACATGTCGCGAAAGCCCATGAAGCTGTAGCTCGGCGACGCCTGATCGACCGGATAAGCCTCGATCGTGCTGGCGCCCTTGGCAAAGGCGTGATCTATGGCCGCGTCGAGCAGTGCGGCAGCCAGCCCACCGCTGCGCATAGCCCTTGGCACGTAAAAGCAGACGATCGACCAGATATCCGTCTCGCTATCGTCTTGCTGCCGGGAAAGCCTGCGATAGGTCTGGCGTGGCGCGACCGAGCACCAACCGACGGTCTTGCCGTAAATATGGGCGAGAATGCCGACCGGCGTGCCGGCACCGACAAGCGCCATCATGGCCCGTTTCTTCTTGTCGTTCTGGACATGCTCGCGGCTGGGCAGATGGCGCCAGGCCATGCACCAGCAATATTTCGGCGCGCCCGGCTGTTCGAACAGGTTTTCGAAATCGGCGCGTGTCGAGCGCGTCACTTCCGTGAAGCTGATTTTGCGTCCTTCAGCTCTTCCTGGCGGCGAGGCGCTCGATCGTCCTGGCATCCGATAGTTCCTTCACCGCATCCTTGCCGATCCAGCGCGCGGTCTTGTCGGTTGACATGGCAAGCTTCCGCGCCACGGCAAGGGCAGGAGCATGCAGGCTCACCGATCGCTTGCCGATTTGCCGCAGCGCCCAGTTGACCGCCTTCCTGACGAAGTTGCGAGGATCACTTGCATGGGCCTTGATCAGCGGCAGATAGGACAGGAACGTCTCGTCCGGTTCCTTCTTCAAATGCACCGCCGCCCATGCCAGCATGGCGAAGGCGGTCCGACGGACGAATTCGCGCTCGTCATGGGCGAACTCTTCAATCAGCTGGCGCCAGAACGGCGTATCAGCGAACAGGTCCGAGACAGTGTCGACGACCTCCCAAGAATCGAAGTCGCCAGCCCAGCGGCGGCACTGTTCGATGGTGATCTTTTTCGGCTCGCCGGTGAACGCCGCCACAAGCCGCGCCTCGCGAATACCGGTGTCCCACAGCATCAGACCCCGTTCGTTGTTGCGCTTCAGCTTGCGGGCGAGCGGCCGCAGGTCCGAATTGCCGACGCCGAGCGCCGTCGCGATGTTGATGCCGAACCGCGCCATGCCGGCTCGATTCTCCGCGGTGCCGATTGCCCTGAGGTGGGCGACGATCTCGTCTGCGGTCCAGTCTGGATCGGGCAGAGGCATCGCCATAAAAGCCTATTTTTCCAGCCGCGCCAGCAGCGAGGACGTATCCCAGCGCTTACCGCCCATTGCCTGCACGTCCTTGTAAAACTGATCGACAAGCGCGGTCACCGGCAATTTGGCACCGTTGCGGTCGGCTTCCGCCAGGCAGATGCCAAGGTCCTTGCGCATCCAATCGACCGCGAAGCCGAAATCATACTTGCCGGCATTCATCGTCTTGTGGCGGTTCTCCATCTGCCAGGAACCGGCCGCGCCCTTGGAGATGACCTCGATCACCTTCTCGATGTCGAGCCCGGCCTTCTTGCCGAAATGGATGCCTTCGGCCAGCCCCTGCACGAGGCCGGCGATGGTGATCTGGTTGATCATCTTGGTGAGCTGACCAGCGCCGGCCGACCCCATCAGGCCAACCATGCGGGCAAAAGCGTCGATGACAGGCCTGGCCCTGTCGAAAGCGTCCTGCTCACCACCGACCATGACGGTCAGTACGCCATTCTCGGCGCCGGCCTGGCCGCCGGAGACCGGTGCATCGAGGAACGAAAAGCCGCGCGCTTGCGCCTCCGCCGCCAGTTCGCGTGCGACCTCGGCCGAGGCCGTGGTGTTGTCGATGAAGACCGACCCCTTCTTCATCGATGTGAAGGCGCCTTCGGGACCCGTGGTCACCGAGCGCAAATCGTCGTCATTGCCAACGCAGGAGAAGACAAAATCCTTGCCCTCGGCTGCCTGCGCCGGCGTCGCCGCGAGGCTGCCGCCATGCTGGCCGACCCACTGCTCTGCCTTGGCCTTGGTGCGGTTGTAGACCGTGACGTCGTGGCCACCCTTGTTCCTCAAGTGCCCGGCCATCGGATAGCCCATCACGCCAAGACCGAGAAATGCCACAGATGCCATGAGCTTGCCCTTCAGAATGGAAACGAAATTTGCCGCGAAAGCTCTAGGCTCTGCGCTCAATTCGTCAAGACGCGTGTGACCAGATCGACTGGTGCAGCCAATTGAAAATGATCAGCGTTTCAGGTGAACGGTGATCCGGCGCTCGATCCATTCAACGCCATGGCGCAGGATCTCGACCATCACAAGATAGACGAGAGCGACCCAGATATAGGCCTGAATGTCGAACGAGTTGGCGAAGGCGAGCTTTGCATTGCCCATCAGATCATAGACCGTGATGATGGCGACGATGGCGGACGCCTTGACCATCAGGATCAGTTCGTTGCCATACGGCCGCAAGGCGACGATCAAGGCTTGCGGCAGGATGATCTTGCGCAATGTCTGCAGTTTGTGCAGGCCGAGCGATGCTGCCCCTTCCCATTGCCCGCGAGGCACGCTCTCGATGGCGCCGCGCAGGATTTCGGCCTGGTAGGCGGCGGTGTTGAGCGCAAAGGCAAAGACGCCGCAATTGAACGCGTCCTTGAAAAAGTCCCAGAGGCCGACCGACTGGAGTTCGACCCTGAACGAGCCCAATCCATAGTAGACTAGGTAGGTCTGAACCAGCAGCGGCGTGCCGCGGAAGAAATAGACATAGCAATAGGCGAGGCCGGACAGGATCCGGTTGCTGGACATGCGCCCATAAGCGACAGGCACCGAAAGTATCGCGCCGAGCACCATCGATATGGAAACCAGCGAGAGCGTTACCCCAAGCCCTTGCAAATAGGCCGGCGCATATTTGGCGAAGAAATCGGCGTTCCAGGCAACGACCAGATAGCTGACGATGCCTGCGCCGAATAGAATCCACAGGCAGACCAGCGCATAACCGGCGATACGCCTGCGCGGCCAACCCCGCGCCTGGGGCGGCGGCCGTTCGACCATGGCGGCTGTGGCGCTCATCGCTGCGCCTCCCGCCGGCCAAGCGAGCGCAGAATTGCGCCGGTGGCGAAGGACGACACGACGGCAAGGCCAAGAAAGACCAGGGAGGCCACGCCGAAGAACAGGAAAGCGTGCTTGGTGACGCGGGCGGCAATGCTGGCATTGCGCAGCGTCTCGGCGAGGCCGACGACCGATACGAGCGACGTGTCCTTGAGCAGGCTGAGCCAGCAATTCTCCAGTCCGGGAAACGCGATGCGCAGCAGCTGCGGCACGATCACCTTGCGCATGGTCAGCCAGTTGGAAAGCCCGATGGCGTAGCCGCCCTCGTACTGGCCCTTCGGTATGGCGCGGAAGGCCGAAAGGAAAACCTCGCTGGCATAGGACGAGAAGATCAGCGCAAGCACGATCATGCCGGCGACGAAGCTGTTGACGTCGATGGTGGCGTCCGGCCAGAAATACCTGACGAGATGCTGCAGCAGTATCGGCATGCCGAAGAAGAACAGGAAAAGCGTTACCAACTCCGGCAGGCCGCGAAACACCGTGGTGTAGATATTGGCGGCAAGGCGCAGCGAAGGCTCTTCGGACTGCTTGGCGAGTGCAATGAAAAAGCCGATCGTCAATCCGATGGGCAGCGTGGCAAGCGCAAGCGCAACGGTAATCAGTGCGCCATAGGCGATATCGTCAAGCCAGCCATCGGGTCCCCAACTGAGAAGTGTCCATATGCTCTGGGCTGGCATCGACAGGTCTTATCTCCACGGCGTTCCCGAGACGAATAGAAAGACGGCGGAGAGTTCCCCGCCGTCCTCACCCTAATTTATCAGGACTCGGCGCCGTAGACGTCGAACTTGAAGTACTTGTCGTTGATTTCCTTGTATTTTCCATTGGCGCGGATGGCGTCGATGGCCGTGTTGAGCTTGTTGACCAGGTCGGTCTCGCCCTTGCGCACGGCAATGCCGGCGCCTGGCCCGAAGATCTCGACTGGTTGCGGCGACGGCTGGCCGAGGATCTTGCAGCAGGCGCCATCGGGCGAATCCAGCCACTGCTGCAGCACGACGATATCGTCCTCGATGGCGTCGAGACGACCATTGGCAAGATCTGCCTGCTCCTCGGGGCTGCTCGGATAGCCCTTGACGGTGCTGTCGGTGTAGGTTTTCGAGGCATAGTTGAAATGCGTGGTGGTGGTGGCCACGCCGATGGTCTTGCCGGCGAGATCTTCCTTGGTCACGCCTTTCAGCGTGCTGTCCTTCGGCACGGCGAGCGCTGACGGCGTGTTGTAGTATTTGTGCGAGAAGTCGACCTTCTCCAGCCGCTCTGGGGTGATCGACATCGAGGCGACGATGGCATCGAACTTGCCGGCCTGAAGGGCGGGAATGATGCCGTCCCAATCCTGGGCGACGAAGGTGCACTTGACCTTCATTTCATCACAAAGCGCCTTTGCGATGTCGATGTCGAAGCCGACGAGCTGGCCATCGGCGGTGAGGTTGTTGAATGGCGGGTAGGCGCCTTCGGTGCCGATCCTCAGGGTCTTTTCCTGGGCCTGGGCTACGCCGAGCGTCAACAGCGCGGCCGAAGCGGCGAGCGCGATACGCAGTGCAATACGCATGATAATCCTCTCTTTGTGGTCCCGGCCGTCGTTCCAAACGGCTCTGTGGGCGGTGCTTTTGGCCGCCCGCTGGCGCGATACTCCCACTCTTTCCAAGAAAAAAGCAACTGCAAAACCACAAAGGTTGGGAAGGCTATTCCGCCGCTGCGTCAGCGCTCAGCCAGCGAGCCCCGTGGTGCGCTCGATGAAGTCGGCTATCGACTTTGTATCGTCGAGATCGAACACCGGCAGGGAACCGCCTTCAGCCGCGAAATCGGCGGCGACGGCGACGATATTGGGATCACTTGCCGAAAGCGGCGTGCGGTCTTTCGCGTCCAGCCGGCGGGTTTCGATCTTGCGGTGGGCCTCGCGCTTGTAGCCCTCGACCAGCACCAGGTCGCAAGGCGCGAGCCGTGATAGAATCACCTCCAGCGTCGGCTCATCCTCACCGCGCAGCTCGTGCATCAGCGCCCAGCGGGTTCCCGAGACGATCGCGACTTCCGTGGCGCCGGCCTGCCTATGGCGGTAGCTGTCGGCACCCGGCTTGTCGATATCGAAATCGTGGTGAGCGTGTTTCACCGTCGATACTTTCCAGCCGCGCCGGACAAGTTCGGTGACCAGCTTTTCGGTCAATGTCGTCTTGCCGGAATTCTTCCAGCCGGTGATGCCGAAGACATGTCTGTTCATGATTTCATGCTGCAACAGACCTTCGGCAGCGACAAGATCATCAGGCTGGTTGATGTTGAAAAAGGGGTCGACCGGATGGCCCGCCAATGACAGAAGCGGGAATTCCACTTCGACAAAACCGTGCTGGTCGATGAAAGCCGAGACCCGCCTGTTGTCCTCATCGACCAGAAACTGCCGCAAGCCGTCGCGACAGTCTGTAGGCCAAAGCGCGAAGGTCGGGTGCCGCTTGCCGGCCGAGCAAGCGACGGCAATCGAACCTGGATTTTGATCGGTGGCGGCCGCCAGTCGCTCGACAAGGTTCATCGGCAGGAAGGGCGTGTCGCCGGCAGCGGTGACGATCGCCTCGCATGCCGTGTTGGCAGCGGCCCATTCGAGGCCGGTGAGGATTCCGGCAAGCGGCCCGGCAAAGCCGGTCACCGTGTCGGCAAGCACCGGCAGTCCAAAGCGCGAGAACCGCGCCGGATCGCCGTTGGCGCTAAGCGCGAGAGGGCCGATCTGCGGGCCAAAGCGCGAAACGACCTGGTCGAGCACGCGGCCGCTGCCGAGCGGCAACAGGGTCTTGTCGCCACCGCCCATCCGTCTCGACTGACCGCCGGCCAGAATGAGACCTGCAATATCTCGTTTCATGCCATGGAGCCTGTACGCCAGCCGCTGGGAATCGCAAGAGGCCGGAGCCGATGATGATCGTGGCACCGACGATCATCGGCAGATCGGGAATATCGGCGAAAATGAACAGGCCAAGCAGGATCGACCAGATCAGGGCCGTGTAGCGGAACGGCGCGATGAAGGAGATGTCGCCCGAGCGCATCGCCATGATGATGAACTGGTAGCCGATGAGCACCAGCACCGCGGCCAAGGCCAACAAAGCCGTGCTGTTGCCCGTCATCGGTGTCCAGCCGCCCATCGGCGACAAGAGCGCCGCGCCGACCATGGTCATGGCAAGCGCGGTGGCGGTCGAAACCAGGAGGGTCGGAATAGCCTTGGGAATGCGCTTGGTGCTGAGATCGCGCACCGCACAACAAGCGACGCTGGCCAGCGCCGACAGCGAGTAGATGCTGAACCCTTCGAAGCCAGGCCGCACGATGATCAGCACGCCGGCAAATCCGATGGCGATCGCCAGCCAGCGCCGCCAGCCGACAGCCTCGCCGAAGACAAGTGCCGCCCCCATCGTCACCGCCAGCGGCAGCGCCTGCAGCACCGCCGAAACATTGGCGATCGGCAAATGGGCGAGGGCGACGAGAAAACTCACCGTTGCGCCGGCCTCGCCGATCACGCGCATGGCCACCAGCGGCTGCAGCATCGAGCCCGGGCGAGCGAGCGCGCCGCGCTGCCAGGCAAGCAGGCCGACGAAAAGCGAAGCGAAAGCCCCACGGATCAGCATGACCTGCGCCATGTTCATCGATTGCGACGAGTATTTGGTGATGGCGTCGTTGAGCGTGAAGCCGGCCATCGCCACCATCATGAACAACGCGCCGCGAAGATTTGGAGACAGGGGCAAGACGACTACCGGTTCCGCTTTGCGGCAAGCCTGTAACAGCCGGGCATGAAACAGCAACAGCAAAGGGCTGGGCCACAGCCCTGTTTGTGGCCCAGGAGATCGCCTGCGATGGCGGCGGAAACCTACTTTTTCGGCGTCAGCACCTCGGTGCCATTGCCTTCCTTGCCGGCGATCGTCCATAGGCCGTGCAGCGAGCCGTCGTCCATCACCTTGTAGACGACGAGGCCGATATCCTTGTCCATGACATAGCCGGCGGAGAAGGCGTCATCGTTGCGCATGCAAATGCCGTCGGAAGATGAGCCGCCCGTCTCCCAGTGGATCGTGCAGGTCGTTCCGCTGGTCAGCGCGATGGTTGCCTCGCCGCCATAGGCGGAGCCGTCGAAGTTGGTGCCGGCGACCGTATAGGTTCCGCCGATCGACTGGGCGGCCGCTGGCACGGAAGCGAGGCCAAGCAGTGCAAGAGAAAGAACGAGTTTGCGCATGATGTATTCCCCCGTTGGATGAAACCGTCCCAAGCGGAAGGCTAGGCCGGAACGGACCAACGGTAAATCAGCGGAGCATTCGCGGATAAGGATTTGTTCGCGGTGTGGCCGAAATGCTCACGGTCCCGAAACGCTCATGGTCCCCCAAACTCTCATGGCTCCTTGAGACTGCCGGCGATGGCGCCGACAAGCGGGTCGTATTTCGACTTGAGGGCTGGCGGGTAGTCGATCCGGACCGTGCGGATGACGCCATCCCTGCCGAACAGGCGCCGCTCGTAAAAGATCTTTCCGCCCTTCAACCCAGACAACACCGCCCAATCCTTGCCGGACTTGCTGTAGGTGACCATGTAGCCGGCTTCGTCGCTGGCCTTCTCGGCTGCCACAAAACCCTTCGGCGTATCGTCGTCGATGTTGAGGATGCCCGAGCAGATCAGGCTGGCGCCATCGGCACTCAGCCATTCCTGTCCGTCGCCATTATCCGGCTCGGGCTGGCGATCGGTGAAGATCTCATCGGGGAACGTGCAGACGGTGCCGAAGCGCTCGTTCACATAGGTGAACGGCGCGGCGACCGCACTGGTCGCTGCAATTGCTGTGACAAACGCCAGGGATGAAGAACGTCGCCGCATGTCTCGCCTCCAAGCCAAATGACCAGGAAGGCAATCTTGCACGAATTCAGTAAAGAATCAGCCGCCCGTCACACTCATATGCCGCGACACCGATGGGCGGCTGGTGCGGCGGTCGATGATGAAGTCGTGGCCTTTCGGCTTGCGGCCGATCGCTTCGTCGATGGCGTCAGCGACCAGTTCGTTGCCTTCGGAGGCCCGCAAGGGCGCGCGCAGGTCGGCGGCGTCTTCCTGGCCGAGGCACATGTACAGCGTGCCGGTGCAGGTCAGCCGGACGCGGTTGCAGCTCTCGCAGAAATTATGCGTCATCGGCGTGATGAAGCCAAGGCGTCCGCCGGTCTCGGCGACATGGACGTAGCGGGCTGGGCCGCCCGTCTTGAAGGGAATGTCGGTCAGCGTGAACTGGCGCTCCAGCGACGCGCGCAGCAGCGACAGCGGCAAATACTGGTCCGTGCGGTCGGCATCGATCTCGCCCATCGGCATGGTTTCGATGACCGTCAGGTCCATGCCGCGGCCATGCGCCCAGCGCATCATCCCGGGCAGCTCGGCGTCGTTGAAATCCTTCAGCGCCACCGCGTTGAGCTTGACCTTCAACCCGGCCGCCTGCGCGGCATCGATGCCTTGCATTACCTTGTCGAGATGACCCCAGCGGGTGATCTTGTGGAACTTGTCGGCATCGAGCGTATCGAGCGAGACGTTGATGCGCCTGACGCCGCAATCGGCGAGTTCGGCGGCAAAGCGCGACAGTTGCGAGCCGTTGGTGGTCAACGTCAGTTCTTCCAGCGCGCCGCTTTCGAGATGCCGCGACAGCTGGCGCACCAGATGCATGATGTTCTTGCGCACCAGCGGCTCACCGCCGGTGAGGCGCAATTTCCTGACGCCCTTTTCGATGAAGACACCGCACAGCCGGTCGAGTTCTTCCAGCGACAGCAGGTCCTTCTTCGGCAGGAAGGCCATGTCCTCGGCCATGCAATAGGTGCAGCGAAAATCGCAGCGGTCGGTGACCGACACCCGGAGATAGCTGATCGTGCGACCGAAAGGGTCGATCATGTCCATGCTTCAAACGCTTCCCGTGGCCGTGAACGGCGTCGTTATATACCGCTATGTGATACGATCCAGCCGTTCATTCAAGATAGCGGCTGTAGATCGTTGGTAACATCCCTGCGCCGACATAGCATGTCGGTCGGCTTTATCAGACCTTTTCCCGTTTGACGAAGCGGCGTAGGGAAGGGGTGAATGACACGGGATCGAACAGCATGACCGCGCCGAAGGAACTCCGGGTCTCGAAGGACCGCAAACTGCTGTCCGTCACCTTTCCCGATCACCAGCCCTTCGAACTGCCGGCGGAGCTGCTGCGCGTCGCCTCGCCATCGGCCGAGGTGCAAGGCCATTCGCCCGAACAGCGGGTGACGGTTCCCGGCAAGCGCAATGTGACTATCCTGAAGATCGAGCCGGTCGGCAACTATGCCGTGCGTATCACCTTCGACGATTTCCACGACACCGGCATCTTCACCTGGAATTACCTGCACACGCTCGGCCACGAAAAGGATGCGCGCTGGAACGCCTATCTCGCCGAGCTTGCGGAAAAGGGCTTGAGCCGGGACCGCTAGGCTGGCGCCGCCGTTGTCGTCAAAGCGTCATCGAAGTGGGGTAGCGCCGGCGAAGGTTTGGAGACGAAAAAAGATGTCCGTCATCACCACGGTCGAGCAGCTCGAGTCGCTCTATGGCGTTCCGGGCGAGGCCTCGCTGGTCAAGGAACTCGACCACGTCATTCCCGAGTATGCCGCTTTCATCGAAGCCTCGCCGTTTGTCGCGCTGGCGACCTGTGGCCCGGAGGGTCTGGACTGTTCGCCGCGCGGCGATCTCGCCGGCTTCGTGCGCATCCATGATCCGAAAACCCTGATGATGCCGGACCGTCGCGACAACAACCGCGCCGATTCGCTGCGAAACATCATCCGCGACCCGCGCGTCGGCCTGCTGTTCCTGGTGCCGGGCTCCGGCACGACGCTGCGCGTCAATGGTCGCGCTCATATCACCACGGATACAACGCTATGCGCGTCATTCACGGTCGAAGGCAAGGCGGCGCGATCGGTAACCGTTATCGACATCGATTCGGTCTACTTCCAATGCGCCCGTGCCATCGTCCGCTCCGAGCTCTGGAATCCGGCGAGACATGTCGACCCGAAGTCACTGCCGACGCCCGGACAGATCCTGGAAATCACCAGTCGCAAGAGCATCGACGGCGAGACCTACGACAAGGAATGGCCGGAGCGGGCGAAGAAGACGATGTGGTAAGTCTGGCTGAAAGAGCCGCTACGCCTCCTTCAGCACCTCATAGATCTTGCGCATCTGATCGCCGATCATGTCGCATTGTTCCGGCGTCGACTGGCTCATCGCCTTCTCGATCAGCGCCATATGCACTTTCAGCGCCTGCATCAGCAGCGCCTCGCCGGCCTCGGTGAGCGCGAGCCGCAGGATGCGCTTGTCCTTGTCGTCGCCTTCGCGGCGCAACAGGCCGCGCGCCTCCAGCTGCGGCAAAAGCATGGTGATGTTGGAGCGGCCGACGAGCAGCTTGCGGGCAAGGTCGTGCTGCGACATGCCGGGGTGACGATAGAGGTTCATCAGCACGTCGAGCTGCGCCGGCTTCAGGTCGAGCGGCCCCAGCTTCACCGCCAGCGTGCGTTCAAGCACATGACAGGCGCGCGCCACCGCGACCCAGTTGCGAAAACGCGGGTTGTCCCAAGGTAGCTCTTGTTTATTGTTCATCTTTGAACTATTATGTTCATGCTTGAACGTATGGATGGATTCTCACTATGGCATCATTCGGGCTGAAGGTCATCCGGGGCGTGTTCGGTGCGGCCGAGCGTGTCGCGCCGCGCTTGACCGGGCGCGCGGCGTTCGAATTGTTCTGCCGCACGCCGAACGTCAAGGCGCTCAGCGACGGCGAGCGGCGCGCCATCGACCGCGCCGCCGAGTTCATGACCGAGGCGCGTCATCACCGGCTGAAGACCGCGACCGGCTGCGTCATGGCGCACGAGTTCCGGCCGGAGCCGGGCAGGGCGGCCGCCGGCACGGTGCTTGTCGTCCATGGCTGGCGATCGCGCACCGAATATATGCGCGCGCTGATCGAAGGCTATCGCGCCGCCGGCCATAGGGTGGTTTCGCTTGATCTGCCCGGCCACGGCCAGTCGCAGGGCAGGCGGCTGAACATGGTCAATGCCGTCGATGCGGTGCGGGTTGCCGGCGAATGGTTCGGCCCCTTCGTGGCGGCGGTCGGTCATTCTTTCGGCGGCGCGGTCGCCGCCAATGCCATCGCCGGCTCGGTCAAGAACATCCCGCCGCTGGCGGCCGGACGCCTGGTGCTGATCGCGGCGCCTAGCTCCCTGCCGGCGATCTTTGCCGACTTCAGCCGCATGCTCAATGTCGGCCCGCGCTCGCAAGCCGCCATGGCGGACCGGGTCGAGCATCTTTCCGGCCGGCCGCTGCACGAATTCACCGGCGACCGCCAGCTCGCCCAGGCGCCGGTGCCGACCCTGGTCATCCATGCGCAGGACGACCGCGAAGTTTCGGCCGATCATGCAAGGCGCTATGCCGGTGCCGGCGGCCATGTGCGGCTCTACTGGGCCGACGGGCTCGGCCACCGCCGCATCCTTGCGGACAAGGGTGTGGTCGAACGCGCGGTCGGCTTCGTGACGCATGGCGAGCCGTCGCTGCTGCATTGAGCGACGATCGAAATTATTTCTTCTTCCCGCCGGGTTCGACCGGCAGTCCGGCCGCCTTCCAGGCGGTATAGCCGCCAAGGATGTGCTTGACCGGCGCAAGCCCCATGTCCTGCGCCGTCTTGGTGGCCAGCGCCGAGCGCCAGCCGCCGGCGCAGAAGAAGACGAAGCTCTTTCCCGAGGCGAAGAACGGCTTGTGGTATGGGCTTTCGGGATCGATCCAGAATTCCAGCATGCCGCGCGTGACATGTTTGGCGCCGGGAATCCGGCCGTCGCGTTCCACCTCGCGAGGGTCGCGCAGATCGACGAAGATTGTGTCTTCCTCGTCGAGCAGCCCGGCTGCTTCCTCAGGCGAAACCACCTCGATCTCGGCGTTCGCCTCGTCCAGCAGTTCGCGATAACCCTTTTTCACGCTTTCATCCCTCCCGGCTTGCTGGCGAATTTCGAGCACACCGGCCGGCGTTTGTCACGCCGCGTCGGTGCCGGAGCGCAAGCACCCTCGCTCCAGCCGTCACGATGTTGTGAAACCGTTCTGCAACAGACGTTCCAAAATTTATGAAAGCTTAACGAAATCGGTATGAATCAGTATAGTCGCGCCTTACATCCGCCATGCGGTGAGCGGGACGATCTAGCGTGCGGAACGGGAACCGGCTGCGGCCGGGAGCGGGTGATCCATGAAATTCCTCGGAAACAAGGCGGCCGTGATGCCGCTGATGGCGATCACGGCAACGCTCGCTTTCGGTGCGCCGCAAGCAGGCGCGCAGGGGCTGTTCGACATGCTTTTCGGCGGCGGCGTCAAGCACGCGCCACAAGGCGAGTTTCCGCCCCCGCCACCGAAGAACAAGCCGAAAGCGCCGGGCGGTGGTGGCAGCGTGAGAATCAGCGGCCCGTCCTATTACACCTACAAGGCCGATCGGCTGGTTCGCGTCGACTTCTCGGCGCTGGCGGCGACGCCGGAGCCGGCGGTGCCGCAGGATGCGGCTTTCGTGCCGTCGGTGACCGTTGCTGCGTTTCGTGAGGCCATTGCCGGCTTGAGTGATTACGAACTCTATGCCGAACCCGACATCGCCAAGGCGCTGATCGCCTACTACTCGGCCAATCCGGATTTCATCTGGGTGACGGGAACCAGCCTCAACAGCCGTGCTCAGGATGCGGTGCGCGTTCTTGGCGAGGCTTCAAGCTATGGTCTCACGCCCGCCGACTACACGGTCGAAGTGCCCGCCGCCGGTGCATCGACGGCCGACCCCAATGCGCAGCTGAAAGAACTCGTCCGTTTCGAGATGGCGCTGTCGGCGCGCGTGCTGCGCTATGCCCACGACGCCCAGAACGGCCGCGTCGAGCCCAACCGCATGACAGGCTACTACGATTTCCCGGCCAAGCCGCTCGACTTGCAAGGCGTGCTGAAAACGCTGGCGCATACCCAGGAGGTGCGCACCTATCTCGAGTCGCGGCATCCGCAGAACGCGGAATACCAGGCGTTGCGCGTCGAACTGGAATCGCTGCAGGCAAGTGCGGAAAACGAAATCGTCGTCGACCCCAAGCTGTTGCTGAAGCCTGGCGAAACCAGCCCTGAACTGCCGAAGCTGCTGACCCTGATCGCGCGCAATCTCGATGACGAGATGGGCGGCGCCTATGGCGAGATCCTGTCCAGGCTGGCGACCAGCGAAGTCTACGACCCGGAACTCATTCCGATCATCAAGGCCGTGCAGCAAAAGGCAGGCATGAAGGGCGATGGCGTCATCGGTCCGCGCACCGTTGCGTCGCTGGCCGGAACATCCAAGGCCGACAAGCTGCTGAAGGTGGAAGTGGCGCTGGAGGAACTGCGCTGGCTGCCTTCCGATCTCGGCAGCCCGCGTGTCTTCATCAATCAGCCGGCCTTCACCGCGAGCTACATCGACAATGGCGAGGAAAAGCTGAAGACGCGTGTCGTCGTCGGCCGGACCACCAACCAGACCGCCTTCTTCTACGACCAGATCAAGCAGGTCGATTTCCATCCCTATTGGGGCGTGCCGCAGTCGATCATCGTCAACGAAATGCTGCCCAGGCTGCGCAACGATCCCGGCTATCTCGACCGGGCCGGCTACGAGGTGACGGATTCGCGCGGCAAGCGTATTCCGTCGTCGGCGGTCGACTGGGGCGCCTATGGCTCGAACATCCCCTACAGCGTGCGCCAGCAGCCGAGCGAGGCCAATGCGCTGGGCGAACTGAAGATCCTGTTCCCCAACAAGCACGCGATCTACATGCACGACACGCCGCAGAAATCCTTTTTTGAGCGTGACATGCGCGCGCTCAGCCATGGCTGCGTGCGGCTGCAGGATCCGCGCGGCATGGCGGCGGCGGTGCTCGGTACCTCGGTGGACTATATCGCCGAGAAGCTGAAGCACGGCCACGCGACGGAGAATGTGACCCGCACGATCCCGGTCTATGTCGCCTATTTCACCGCCTGGCCTGATCTGTCCGGCAAGGTCGAATATTTCGGCGACGTCTACGACCGCGACTCGCGGCTGAAGCAGGCCTTGGACGCCACCGAGGCCGTGCGCTCACCGACGAGTTAATCTTTAGCACTCCAGCAGCGGCCGCCGGAAGCCGGCGTCCCGCCCGGCGATCAACCAATAGAGCAACCCGGCGACAAGGCCGGCGGCGGCGATGATGCCGATGTCGACCCAGCGCTCCGGGTCCATGTCCTCCGGCGCACTCGGCCAGATCAGGGCGAAACCGCCAACCGCGGCGGCGGCGCCGAAGAGCATGTGCAGCAGCACATTGCGCAGCGAGAAGAACTCGGCGATCAGCGCGAAGATCAGCGTCTGCAGCGCGGTCACGACAATCGTCAGAAAATAGACGAACATGCCGAGTGGCGGGACCAGCAGGACCGCGATCGGCGAGACGCCCATGACGTCGAAATAGCCGGGCGAGTTGGGCAAGGAACTGAGCACGGCATAGATCGCCGCGATGGCGATCAGGCCGACCAGAACCGACACGAAATAGCCGGCCAGCATCATCAATATGCGCTTCATCACGTGTTTCGCGGTCGCCATGCCCATCCCCCAATGCGGCGCCTAGCACGACAGTCAGCCATCAAAGCTAGACTGGCGCAAGGGGAGGCAGGGCAATCGCCACAGGCCAGCGACCTTTCCAACTCATGGCAGGGAGCGCCAATTGTCGAGGTCGGCGCCGCCCCTCATTGTCCTGCCGGACATTTCTCCCCGTATAGTGACGGGGAGAAAGAGGATGGCCGCGGCGCCGGAGCCTTTCTACAGCGCTGACGATTGGCGAAATCGGCGGCGAGCGTCCCTCTCCCCGTCGCTATACGGGGAGAGGATGCCGGCAGGCAGGTGAGGGGCGGCGCCAGCGCCCGGAAAGACCGATGGCAACGGCTGGGAGTGGCCAATGATTCGCGTCCGAACGGCCTCCGACGACGACCCTTATTTTGGCTCGCCCGTCACGGGATCATAATTGATCTCAACCTTGGCCTTGTCCGACGTGTAGTAGGTGACGGTGTAGGCGCCGCTATCCCAGTCGACCTCCTTCACATAGAGAAAGCCGTCGCGCTTCTCGACCTTGGCGAGAATGTCCGACAGTTTCTTGGCATTGGACGGCGGCAGCGGAGCATCGTCCGCGGCAAAGGCCGGCCCGCCGGCGAGAAGAACGGCGACGCTGGTCGCCAGGAGCAATCTGGACATGGTTTTCCCTCAACTTTCCTGGGACAGAAACTCGCTGCTATGCCGGTTTGTTCCGCGGGTGGCATGCCGGGCCATCTCAGCCGACCGGCTTGCTACCTGTTCGAGGGGCTGCCGCCCGCCTAACTTACGCGGCGCGTCGTTGAGCGGGGTGGAGACCTGAACGGGTTCGACGAGGGTCGACGGCGGTCACGATGCCGTGGTGGTGATCGCAATAGACGCGATCCGCCGAAGTTGGCCCAGCACAAAAACGATAACCGCCGGGTACTGACCGGTCTTCGCTCACCGGGAAGCGGCACTGATTGAGGCCCAGTTGAATGAGGGGGACGTCTCTCGAAGTTGGTCTGATATTTTCAGGCATGATTTTCAGGTTCCTAGTTCATAGCCATTGCCCGCTGACGGCCGCGGTGCGACCGCGTCAGGGCGAGCTTCTCTCGTTTTGGAGGGCTGTGGATCACCATATGGTGTTGGTCGCAGCGTGAATGAAGCCCGAGACCCTGCTTTCGGAAGCCAATTGTTGCGACTTAAGGCCACACTTGCCGCTGGGGTGCACGAAGGCATCCGGCGGGCGATGTTGTCGTCCACAGATCGCTCCGCCCCCGGGTTAATTGGCAGGCGGGATGAGGGGTGGCTTGTGGGGCCCCCCTTCAGGCCTTGCGCTTCGCGATTGGTCGGCTGCCGCTTCTGGCCGCGCCGAGCTTCGTCGCCGCTTTGGCGGCAGCTTTCGGAGCTTTCGACTTCGTCGCTGCTTTGGCGGCTGGAGCCTTTGCAATGGCAGGCTTCGCAGCGCGGGCAGTGAGAACAGAGGCGGCCACAGGCCTTGCCGGGTTGGCAAAAGCACGCGGCATTGCTTTGGCGGCAGTATGTTTTTTTGCGGCGGCAACCGCCACGTCCCGCTTGTGGTAAACCTTGGAACGCACAGAAGCGGAGTCCGCAGTCGACCAGCGTGATCCGGTCTCCGATGCAGGCGGCTCGACGGCCTCGATGCTCAAGCGCAGACCCATCGCGTGAACCACCTTGATAACAGTCGCAAATTCGGGACGGCCCTTGCTGTCGAGTGCCCGGTAGAGGCTTTCGCGGGATAGCCCGGCAGCCTTGGCGATCTGCGTCATACCGCGCGCACGGGCGATCTCGCCGAGTGCCGCCGCCATCAGCGCGGGATCGCCATCGGCGAAAATCTCGTCGAGGAAATGCGCAATGGTTTCCTCGTTATCGAGGTTCTTGCTGACATCCCAAGCTGTCGTTTCAACTGTCATTCAAAATACTCCTGCGCGAGTTTCTTCGCCCTTGCGATATCGCGCCTTTGACTGCCCTTGTCGCCACCGCACAGCAACAGCACCACAGCATCGCCGTGGCAGGCGAAGTAGATGCGATAGCCTAGCCCGTGATCGACGCGCATTTCACTAACGCTCTCGCCCACGGCTTCGCATCGCCAAAATGGCCGGTATGCTGGACACGAAAAATGCGGGCGTCGATGCGACCGCGCGCGGCATTTGGCAAGTCACCACACCATTTGGCATAGACCTTGGTCTGGCGGATTTCCATTCATTGCCCTGTCGCCTATAGGCCACAATATAGGCATGCTAGAAAACGCGCAAGGGTTACCTGCATTGCTTAGCCGCAGCCACTGCGCCGGCACCGCAGACGGCGGGTGAGGAGTCCGGCGGGTGCCCCCGGTTCATCGGTTGGCCCTCGGGGGGCCGTCATGTGGGGTCCCGCATCCGTGCGCGACCGTCGGCTTTCAGGGCCCTCAACCGGCCAGCCCTAGGAGGGCGTGCCGCGGGAGCGGAAACATTTTGTCAGCAGACAGCGTGGTCGCGTCCCAGAGCATCTCTCCGAACCGTTGCGCCGGTGCTATGGTGTGCCTGCATGATCAGACAGCAGGGATATGAGGCATGCCCGAAGTCACCCGCCGTACACTTCTTGCGTTCACCGCCGTGGCCTCGGTCATTGAACCGTCGTTTGCTGAAGGGGAAGGTGTCTCACCCGAATTGCGGGCGCTGATCGGAGCCCATGAAGCCACCTATGTCGGGCTTCTCAGGGTTGTTCATCAAGCGGGCAGTAGCAGCCACGAACGCAAGAGGGCAGACCGGATCGAACAGGAAGCATTGCTGGCCATCTGCTCCTATCCTGCGATCAGCCGAGGCGACCGCCGGGCCAAGGCCGATTACCTGTTGACCGCCGAGGCTCGGGGTGAACTCGACCTGGAAGAGCACATGCAGGCCATCCTGCACTCGATGAAGCGCTGATCGCGGCTCGACCGCGCATCTCCAACCAGACATCGCCGACTTTGCCACCATGGCGACAAGCGGGTCGGGCACGCCGTTAAGTTATCGACATCTTGATCGGAAGGCCTGGGCCAAACTGATGAACATTGTTTGGCGAAGGCAAACTGCGTGCGAGCAAATCCGGGGGCCCGCACGTTAATCCCCAAATCTGAATTAGAGCGGTATTTGAGGAAGATAACCTGATCAATGAGGCAGCGCTCACTGCGGCCGCAAATCGACTGCCGTGCGGATTTTGGTGGGCGATGCAGGGATTGAACCTGCGACCCCACCCGTGTGAAGGGTGTGCTCTCCCGCTGAGCTAATCGCCCGCTCGTTGCCCGAAGGCCAAGCGAGCCGCGATATAAGGGAGGCGGGTGCGGGAAGTCAAGGCGGTGTCCGGCATTCCGGTGAGGATCGATTTATGGCCCCCTCGGCCCTGTCTCCGACAAGACGCCGGTCGCTTCCCCAAGGCAATTGCATATGGATTCTTGCGAAGAAGAACCCCCGCCCTAACCCCTCCCTACAAGGGGGAGGGAAGCTGCCGCGCGCTCTTCATCTTTGCGGTCAAAACGTCGGCAATTTTGCTGAGATCAGCGCCGACGGGATCTCCCTCCCCCTTGTGGGGAGGGGTTAGGGGTGGGGGTATTCGTAGGGCGCACGCCTTTGCCCCTTTGCGATTGCCTTGGCCGCTTCCCCCTCACTGTCCGGCGGCGGCAATCAGCCTCTGCGCCAGATCAAGCGTCAGCGCGTCGAAATGCGAGATCACCGCCGAGGGCTCGAATTCGCGCACGTGGCGGTCGGTGTAGCCGAAATCGACCGCCACCACCGGAATGCCGGCGGCTTTTGCGGTGTCGATGTCGGTTTGCGAATCGCCGACCATCAGCGCGCGATGCGGGTCGCCGCCGGCGAGCTTGATGGTCTCGATCAAATGACGCGGGTCGGGCTTGCGGAAGGCGAACGTGTCCTGTCCGGCGATCGCCGCGAAATGCCTGGTCAGGCCGAGCGCCTCGATCAAAGCCAGCGAGTTGGCTTCGTATTTGTTGGTGCAGATGGCCAGGAGATAGCCGGCGTTCTCGAAGCGCGCGATCGCCTCGATGACGCCGGGATAGGGGCGCGACTTGCCGGGGATGTTGATCGTGTAGTGGTCGAGGAAGAGTTTCAGCAGCCGGTCGTGCTCCTCGACATCAAGCGATCGCTGATGGGCCGCATGCGCGCGTTCGATCATCACGCGGCCGCCATGGCCGACAAAACGCCTGAAGCCGGCTTCGTCGACCGCCGCGATATCGCTGGCGGCAAGGCTGTGGTTCAGGCTATCGAGCAGGTCCGGCGCCGTATCGATCAGCGTACCGTCGAGGTCGAACACGATGATCGGGCGGGTCATGGTCTGTCCTGGGCCAAGTTTGTGCAATGGGCAGGCGATAGCGGCTGCGGCGCGTCAAGGCAAGGTCACCCGGGCCAGCTCGTTCAGGCAGCCCCATCGGGCCGGGCATTTCGCGGCGCGCCACCAGAAATGGAAAACCCGCCACGGCGGCGGGTTGTCGGCGCAATTCAGCACCATGGGCAAATATGTAGCACGTCTGCCGTCACCGGGTCAACGAGACAGAGGAAATAATTCCTATTGCGCGTCACCCCTGCATCGCCCACTGGCAGCGTGCGTGCACAACATCGATGGGATAGGGGACGCAGCGGCCAAGGGCTTTGACCAGACCGGCAAAGATGCTACGAGCCCGAAACGTCAGGTTTCGGGGCAGCAAGCGGCATGGATGCAAGGCAATTGAAGGTCGAAGCCGCACGGGCGGCACTTGCCCATGTCACGGACGGCATGCGGCTCGGCATCGGCACCGGCACCACGGCGGAAGAGTTCGTGCGGCTGCTTGCCGACAAGGTTGCCACCGGCATGACCGTCATCGGCGTGCCGACTTCGGAGCGCACCGCGTTGCTCTGCCGCGAGCTCGGCGTGCCACTGTCGACCCTGGAGGAAACGCCCGAGCTCGATCTCACCATCGACGGTGCCGACGAAGTCGACCCGGAGCTGACCTTGATCAAGGGCGGCGGCGGCGCACTGCTGCGCGAGAAGATCGTCGCCGCGGCGTCCCAGCGCATGATCGTCATCGCGGACCGGTCGAAGATGGTCGCCACGCTCGGCCGTTTTCCACTGCCGATCGAAGTCAACCCGTTCGGGCTGCGCGCAACCGAAATCGCGATTGGCGCGGCGGCTGAAAAGCTCGGTCTTTCCGGTCCGGTCACATTGAGGATGACGGGGGAGCAGGCTTTTGTTACAGACGGCGGCCATTTTATCCTCGATGCATCTTTTGGCCGCATTCCGGATACAAGAGCGCTTTCGAATGCTCTCCACGCCATTCCGGGCGTGGTCGAGCATGGTCTTTTCATCGGGCTGGCATCAGCGGCCATCATCGCCGGCGGCGACGGTATCCAAACCGTCCATGCCGCCCGAAAACCAGGGAGTTCTACCGATCATGATGTTGCATAACCGGGTTCGCAGCCTTTCCGTCCTTCTGGCGGCCGCAGCCGTTTTCGCCTTCTCTTCGCCGGCGTTTTCGCAGGATGTCACGGAATCGCACCTGAAGGCCGCCCGCGCGGCGGTGGCGGCGATCCACGCGACCGACCCGTTCGACAACATCCTGCCGCAGGCGGCAGCCGCGCTCGAGTCGCAGCTCATCCAGAAGAACCCGGACATGCAGGAACTGATCGGCAAGACCATCAGCGAGAAGGCGCTGGCGCTGGCTTCGCGCCGCGCCGACCTCGAGAAGGAAGCAGCGCTCGCCTACGCAAAAGTGTTCTCCGAAAAGGAACTGACCGATATCGCCGCCTTCTACAATTCCGATTCGGGCAAGAAGCTGCTTGATAGCGGGCCGACGGTGACCCGCGACCTGGTCAAGGCAGCCGACATCTGGCAGAACGGCCTCGGCCGCGATCTCGCGCAGCAGGTCGGCGAAACGCTGGCCGCCGCCGCCAAGGCAAAGGCACCGGCAGCGCCAGCCGCCCCGGCGGATGGCGCCGCGCCCGCGGACAACAACTGATCCCGCATTTCAAAACGGCCTTGCGGCCATCCCGAAGCCCGGCTTGTCCGGGCTTTTCTTTTGACGCTTTGCAGCCTACCTGTCTCTCAATTTTCTGAAGCTCAAGGAGCCGTCATGGCCGGTTATGACTACGATCTTTTCGTCATCGGCGGCGGCTCCGGCGGGGTGCGGGCGGCGCGCGTGGCGGCCGCACTCGGCAAGCGCGTCGGCATCGCCGAGGAATACCGCTATGGCGGCACCTGCGTTATCAGGGGCTGCGTGCCGAAAAAGCTCTACGTCTATGCCTCGCAATTTCCGGAGCATTTCGCCGACGCGGCCGGCTATGGCTGGACGGTGCCGGAAGCCAGTTTCGACTGGCAGACGCTGGTCGCCAACAAGGATCGCGAGATCAGCCGGCTGGAGGCGATCTACCAGAGAAACGTCGAGGGCGCCGGCGGTGACGCCTTTCACTCGCGCGCCATGATCGTCGATCCGCATGTTGTGCATCTTCTGGGCGAGGATCGCACCGTCACCGCCGACCAGATCCTGATCGCGACCGGCGGCCGACCGGCGCCGCATCCGGCGCTGCCCGGCCACGAACATTGCATCTTTTCCAATGAGGCCTTCGACCTGAAGGAGCTGCCCAAGGCGATCATGATCGAGGGCGGCGGCTACATCGCCGTCGAGTTCGCCAACATCTTCCACGGTCTCGGCGTCGACACCACGCTGGTCTATCGCGGCAAGGAGATCCTCAGCCGTTTCGACATGGACCTGCGGCGCATGCTGCACGAGACGATGGAAAAGAAGGGGATAAAAATCCTCTGCCATTCCGTGTCCGAATTGGTGCGCAAGCGGCCGGACGGCCGGCTCGACGCACTTCTCATCAGCGGCAAGGTGCTGACGGTCGACCAGGTGATGCTGGCCATCGGCCGCGTCCCCAACACCGAGAATATGGGCCTGGAAGGCATCGGCATGGAGATGACCAAGACCGGCGCGATCGCCGTAGACAAATACTCGCGCACCAACATCGACAACATCTGGGCGATCGGCGACGTCACCAACCGCGTACAACTGACGCCGGTGGCGATCCACGAGGCGATGTGTTTCATCGAGACCGCCTTCAAGGGAAATCCGACCGCGCCCGACCATGAGACGATCGCCACGGCGGTCTTTTCGCAGCCGGAGATCGGCACCGTCGGCCTGTCGGAGGACGATGCCGTCAAACGCTTCCCCGACATCGAAATCTACCGCGCCACGTTCCGGCCGATGCGGCACACGCTGTCCGGACGCGACGAGAAGATGCTGATGAAGCTGGTGGTCGATGGCGCGTCGAAGAAAGTGCTCGGCGCCCACATATTGGGGCCGGATGCCGGCGAGATGGCGCAGCTTCTCGCCATCCCGCTGAAGGCCGGCCTGACCAAGGATGATTTCGACCGCACGATGGCGGTGCACCCGACAGCGGCGGAAGAACTGGTCACCATGTACAAGCCGACTTATCGCGTGAAGGACGGCGAGCGGGTGGATTGACGGCAAAACCCGCAGCAGTCGCATTTAGGAACGCCATGCTGGCGCCCTACGAATACCCCCACCCCTAACCCTCCCCACAAGGGGGAGGGAGACTTCCGTAGGTGCCGATCCTTGGCATGTCGCTTGCGTCTCAGCTTCAGGAGAGCGCGGCAGCGTTCCCTCCCCCTTGTGGGGAGGGTTAGGGTGGGGGTCCTCTCCGCAAGAATCCTTGTGCGATTGTCGTTGTCTAACACTGGCTGCTACAACAGCGTGCCGCGCAGGATCACCAGCGCCACCGAGAAACAGATCACCAGCCCGGTGACATCGACCAGCGTGGCGACGAACGGAGCCGATGCGCTGGCCGGATCGAAGCCGATGCGCTTCAAGGCGAACGGCAGCATCGATCCCGACAGCGAGCCGAAGGTGACGATGCCGACCAGTGCCGTGCCGACCGTGGTGGCGATCAGCGGCCAATGCGGGCCATCTGTGATCGACGGCAGCCGCAAGTCGCGGCCGGCTCGGGTCGCAGTGTCGTTATTTCTGCTTCAGCCGGCGCGAGAAACGCAGCCATTTGTCCTCGACCGGCCTCGGCTGCGCGAGAATGGTGGTGAGCTCGACGGGCAGGGTCGGAACCAGCGGCTTCTTGGTGGCGACACCGTCGGCGATGGCGACGATGCTGTGATAGAATTCGCTGCCGGTCATCGACCGCGGCGCCACCGCCTCGTGCATGACGCTGATCACCGTGACATCGGGGCAGTTGTCCTTGATGGCCTGATGGAAGGCAACCTTGCCATCGGGGTCGAGCGCGCCGGTGGCTTCGTCGAGGAACAGCAGCCCCGGCTGCTGCAGCACGATGCGGGCCACCACCAGCTTCTGTTTCTGGCCGCCCGACAGGACCTGATCCCAGCTTTTGCCTTCGCGGCTTTCGTCGGTCATGTGCTCGATAAAGTCGCCAAGGCCGGCCTTGTGCAGCGCCGACGCGACCTGCGCATCACCATGGTCGTGCTCCGAGCCAGGCAGGCAGACCAGCTGCTTCAGCGACACCGGCTGCAGCTTGACCTCCTGGGCGGCAAAGAAACTCTTGACGCCTTCCGGGAAGACGATGGTGCCGCGGCCGTAGGGCCACAGGCCGTTGATCGCCTTGATCAGCGAGGTCTTGCCGCAACCGGATTCGCCTTTCAGGAACGTCCATTCGCCGCGCCGGAAGCGCAAATTGGCGGCGCTGAGGAAGGGCGTCGCATCCTCGCCCTGATGCGCCAGTTCGAGTTTCTGGATGGTAAGGCCGAACACCGGGTTCTGGCTGGCATAGTTGAAGTCGGAGCGACCGGTCTGGCTGTAGAACTCCTGCGGATGCTGGACGTTCTCGATCGCATTCGCCAGTTCGGTGACACGCTGGCTGTTGGCGCGCAGCGTGGCGATGTTCGGCATGACGTGGATGAACCAGGAGCACTGACTGATCAGCGAATTGACCAGCTCGGAGCCGGTTATGTAGCCCTTGAGATCGAAACCGTTGTGGATGAACGGCACCAGGCCAGGTCCATAGGCGACAATGCGGGCACCAATGAAATTGTAGATCAGCTCGAACGAATTGTAGCCCGTGTTGACGATATTCAGCCGCGCCCAAGTGCGGTCGATGTCGACATAAAGTCGACTGTGCATTGTCTTCTGCACATCCTCGCCTTGCGAGGCCGCGACATGAAAGCTGCGACGCAGGAAAGTGGTCAGCTCGCCACGATAGCTGCCTTCGGATTGCTGCATCCTGACATTGAGCCGTTCCAGCAGACGACCCAGTTTGACCGCGATCCAAGTGTTAAGCGGCACGTAGGTGGCGACCGCCAGGAAAGCCAGAACCGCGCTGCCGTAGCTGCCGAGGAATTCCAGCCCTTTCACCTCCGCCGAGTTTTCAAGCAATTTCTGGCCGACGAAATAAAGCGATGTGGCAACACCCAGGACGCCCATGGCAAGGCCAATGGCGCCGCCGGTCATGTCCTTGATCGATTCCTGGACGCGCTGATCGATGTTGTCGGGAGCGGCATTGCCGGACGAGCCATGCTGGGCGTGGAAATGCGTATGATTGGTGTCGAGCAGCGCTTCGTTGAAGCGGCTGTCCAGCCAGCCGCGCCATTTGCGATGCAACGTCGCTGAGACGAGGCTGCGTATGCCGGTGAAACCCGCATCCTTGAGCACGACCAGCAACACCAGGATGCCGGCATTGACCAGCAGCGAGCGAAGCGGCGTGGTGTTGGCGGCGTCGTGGAAGAAGGCGATCGAGTTGACCAGCTCGCCGGAGGCTTCTGCAAACCAGACACCGGCCTTGCTGGACAGCGCCGTGAGCAGCGCGATCACCAGCGTCAGGGTCCAGGCTTCCTTCCAGCGGTCCGAGACCCAGTAGGCCCGCATCAGGCCCCAGAAGCTGCGCATCGACGATACCGGCGTCAGAAGCGATTGCCCTGCGGCATCGCGAGGTGTTTTTTCCGGTACTGACTCTTGCGATGGTCTACCGACCCGAATCACGATCCCGCCCAAACCTTTTTTCTTTTGTTACGGATGGTAACACCAATTGATCATTTTCCATTAATTTAAAACCCGGCCGACCAGATTGCCTCGCCAGCCGTTGCCATGAGGCAACAGATTACATGCGGAAATATGGCGGCAACGGCCGGCAAAAATCAGGATATCGTTATTAATTTCAAATGCTTGATCTACAGAGTCATGCCATTGGGGCAGCTTCCCCTAGGGAAGGCATTCACACGGTTTTGTGAACTCGAAATCATACGGACCGATCGATTTTCTCACCGCGGGCTGACCCGAGCACCCGAAAATTTGCCGCTGATGATCTCGCCGGGCATGCGGTCATCATCGTTGCCGGAGGCAGGAAGTGACCGGAAATCGTCCGAGAGGCGCGGTCCGTCTTGTCGAGTCAGCTGGGGAACTGCATTTGACAAATCATCCGTTCGGGATTGAACCTTGCCGGGCATTGTCGACACTCATGCATGTCCCGTTCTCCGACAAGGAAGTTCCAATGCTTGCACGCGTGGCCGCAATCCTGTCCCTCTTCGCCGGGCTGCCTCTCTTCGCCTGGGTATCTCCGGCGCATGCCGCCTCGCAGAGCATCCCGGCAAGCGCCGAAGGCCAGATCGAGTTCAACACGCCGTCCGGCAACATCGGCTGCATCTACACGGCGAAAGGCGGCACCAGCACCTATCAGCCGCAGGATGGCGGCCCGGAGCTAAGCTGCTCGCGAGTCGAGCCGAGCTATGTCACCATCATCCTCGGTCCGAACGGGCCGGCCACGCTGATCAAGAACCCGGGCGAGCAGGGTTGCTGCGGCGTTGTCACCAAGCTTGGCTACGGCAACAGTTGGAGCGCGGGGCCGTTCTCGTGCCAATCGTCAGCCAAGGGACTGACCTGCACGGCCACGAACGGCCATGGCTTTTTTATCAGCAAGGCCAAGGTGACGGTGAAGTAAGACTTGCTCTTGTCGGGAAAAGAGAGGGCGGCCGGCCTCAGCCGACCTTTTCCAATTCGCCACGCGCCTTGGCAGCCGCCACCTGACGAATGGCATCGGCCAGGGTATCGGCATCCTGCGCGCCCATGACCGCGTATTTGTCTTCGAGCAGGAAACACGGCACGCCTGTTATGCCCATGCGCGACGCGGTGGCGATCTCGGTGCGAACCGCCTCGACATCGGCCTCGGTCGGCAAAAGCGCGGCAACAACGGACGCGTCCATGCCAGCCTCACGCGCGGCTTCGGTCAACACGGCATGGTCGCCGATGTTGGCGCCTTCCTCGAAATTCAGCTGGAACAGCCGGCGTACAAGCCTGTTCTGCACAGCCTCGCCGGCGGCACCGGCCCAGCGGATCAGGCGGTGCGCACCCAATGTGTTCGGCGCCACCTTGATGGCGTCGAAGGCGAAGGAGATGCCTTCGGCTTCGCCGAGCGGCTCGATGCGGGCATGAATCTCGCGGATACGGTCGTCGCTGCCGAATTTGGCCAGCATGTATTCGTGGCGATCCTTGCCTTGCGGCGGAATGGTCGGATCGAGCTGGAACGGCCGCCAGCGAATATTCACGTCGACATCGCCGCCGACAGCGGCGACTGCCTTGTCGAGCCGCTTCTGACCGATGAAGCACCATGGGCAGACGACGTCGGACACCACATCGACGGTGATGGCGTTCGGTTCGCTCATCTCGTTCTCCTGACTTTTCAGTTCGGCTTGCGCCACCAGGTCGGCAGTTGATACCCAAATATGGGCGTCTTTCGCGGATGTTCCAGGTAGTTCCAGTAGGCGATCCATTGCTGCGTGTTGTGCTGCATCGGCACCATGTAGTTGCCGGAGATCAGCAGCCGGTCGAGAACGCGAACGGCGGCGACATAATCCTCCTTCGAGCGGGCGCGCAGCATCGCCTCGATTGTCGCGTCCACCGCCGGATCGGCGACGCCGGCAAGATTGAACGAGCCTTCCGTCCTGGCAGCGGCCGAGCTCCAACGCCCGGTCTGTTCGATGCCGGGCGACAGCGAGTTGTTGAAGCCGCTCGATCCGACCAGGACCTCGAAATCGAAGCGCTGTTTGCGCGACTGGATCTGATCGCCATCGAGGCTGCGAATGGTGACATTTATGCCAATCTTCTCCAGCGTACGCTGGTAGATGCCGGCAAGGCGCTCCTCGTCCTGCGAGGCGGTCAGGATCTCGAAACCGAAAGGTTTGCCCTCGGCATCGAGCATTGTCCCGTCCTGAACGTGATAGCCGGCGCTTTTCAAGAGATCGAAGGCCGCCTTAAGCACCCGGCGGTCCTGGCCGGATCCGTCAGTCACCGGTGGGCGGTAAGAGCCGTCCATGACATCGGCCGGCACGCGGCCGGGGTAGGGCGCCAGAAGCGCCTTCTCCCTGTCGTCGGCCGGATGGCCGAGCGCGGAAAGCTCCGAATTCTGCCAGTAACTCATCGTGCGCGTGTATTTGCCGCCGAACAGGTTCTTGTTGGCCCATTCGAAGTCGTAGAGCATGCCGAGCGCGCGCCGCACGACCGGGTTGGCGAATTTCCGCAGCCTCGTGTTGAACAGGAAACCGGTCACCACGGGCGGAATGCCGGTGTCGAAGGTTTCGGCGACCACGTCGCCCTTGTGGAACGCGGGAAAATCGAGATCGCGCTCGCGCTTTACCGGATCGCCATCGTCGTCGATGGCGCAAAGGCCTTTCTTGAACGCTTCGAGCTTGGCGTTGGCGTTGAGGAAATACTCTATGGTGATCTGGTCGTAATTGTCGAAACCGCGCTTGGCCGGGACATCCTTGCCCCAATAGTCCCGGTTGCGCTTGAAGACGATGCGCTGGCCGGGCCGCACCTGCGCGATCGTATAGGGACCGCTGCCGATCACTGGCTTCAGCGTCGTCTTGTCGAAGGTTTCCTTGTCGAAGGCGTGCTTCGGGATGATCGGCGTCAGCGCGATGATCAGCGGGAATTCGCGATCGGCCTTGTCGTTGAAGGTGAAACGGACGCCGCGGTCGCCGGTCTTTTCGAGCTTGGCGACCCTGGCCATGCGGTCGCTGTAGGGCGGTCGGCCTTTCTCCGTAAAGACGTCATAGCTGAACAGCACGTCCTCGGGCGTCACCGGCTCACCATCGGACCATTTGGCCTTCGGGTTGAGGTGGAACTCGATACTTTTGCGCTCCTGGTCCATGTCGACGCTATCGGCCAGCAGCCCGTAGAGCGTGAAAGCCTCGTCGGCATTGCGCTGCATCAACGGCTCGAAGACCAGATTACCGAAGATCGTGTCCATCATGCCGCGCGCCGTCGTGCGCAGGCTTTTGAGGATGAAAGGGTTGAGATTGTCAAAACTGCCCACGACGCAATAGGTGATCGAGCCACCCTTCGGTGCGTCGGGATTGACGTAGTTGAAATGCGTGTAGTTGGGCGGCAGCGCCGGTTCGCCCTGCATGGCGATCGCGTGCTTCGGCTCCGATGCGGCCGGCTGATGCGAAAGTGCGAGAAACGATGTCGCGGTGATCAGCCAAACAAGAACGCGGCCCATGACCGTCTCCTTAATGGGTCGGCTTGATGATTCGGTGCGCACCCTAGCATGACGTCGCTGCGTGCCGGCCAATCGTGCTTTCAACAATTGCTGACATCGGGCTGGATTCGACACCGCTTGCAGTGTAACACGCCCTCCGAAGTCATTCTGTTGCCTCATTTCGGCAACAGGTAGCTGGACCACACGGCACGAAGAAGCCGGTCCCGGGATCATTTGAGAGGAAGTGCACGACATGACGAGCCTGAACAGCAACGCGTACCGCCTGTCGGTCATGGCCGCTGGCGTGATCGGCTTTCTGGGCGCAGGACTTCCCGCTGCTTCCGCACAGCAGCAACAGCAGATTCCGCAAGGCTGGTTCAAGGCCTGCACCAAGCAGGAAGACGTCGACATCTGCAATGTCCAGAACATCACCACCGCCGGCAACGGCCAGCTGGTCACCGGCGTCAGCCTGATCGAGCTGAAGGGCAAGATAAACCGCAAGGTGTTCCAGGTGACGGTCCCGACCGGTCGCCTGGTGCCTCCCGGCATCGGCCTGCAGATCGATACCGGCAAGGCGCAGAAGCTCGACTATGTCATCTGCTTTCCGGATCGTTGCGTGGCGGAAGTGCCGCTGACCGATCAGCTCGTCGCCGCGTTCAAGAAAGGCCAGGCGATCACGCTCACCTCGGTCAATTTCCAGAATCAGCCCAATCCGATCAAGATCGCCCTGCAGGGCTTCAGCGGCGCCTATGACGGCCCGGCGCTGCAGCAGTCGGACATCGAGGACCGGCAGAAGAAGCTTCAGGATTTCGTCGCCAAGAACAACCAGGATTTCGCCAAGAAGCTCAAGGAAGAGCAGGACAAGGCGAAGACCGCCAACTGATCGGCCGGCATCGTCGGATCAATAAAAAGCGGGGTCATGCCCTGGGTCATGCCCCGCTTTTTTTGTGACCGTCGCTCGATCGGTCAGTGCCTGGACTGCCGTTTCGGCTGGTAGCCCCCATCCGGCTTTTTGTCGAACATCTCCTTGATCTGCGGATGCCGGACCGGCTCCCCCGACTGATCCTCGAGCAGATTCTGCTCGGAGACATAGGCGATGTACTCGGTCTCCGAGTTCTCGGCGAGCAGATGGTAGAACGGCTGATCCTTGCGCGGCCGCACGTCGGCGGGGATGGCTTCGTACCATTCGTCGGTGTTGGCGAATTGCGGATCGACGTCGAAAATAATCCCCCTGAATGGAAACAGCCGGTGGCGAACCACCTGTCCGATTGCGAATTTGGCTGTTTTCATCGTACTCACCACTGAATTCCTTGGCTTTATTTGGCGCAGACCGCGCCTTAATTCAATCCCGAAGCGTTCGAGCGCGCCCCGAAGCTACGCAGGACGCGACGCAAAGGTTTTGCTGCATGCGGCGATGTCGATGACCGTCGATAACGCGGATTGTCGGAAGCTGTCAGCGCGCCGGCCTTCGCAGGCCGCCGGCCAGCGCCGCGAAGCCGCTGCCGGGACGAAGTCCTTCACGCATGAAAAAAGCACGAAGCGGCGCGAAGCCACCGAGCACGCCGAGCCCGGCCACACGGGCCATCTGGGCCGGCAGCATGTCGGAAAGCAGCGACATGTTGAGCAGATTGACCGCGCTGCTGCGCGCCACAATATCGGGCCGGCGCTTGAAATCGTAAGCTGCCAAGGCCTTGGCGGCTCCCGGATCGTTACGATTTTCACAAGCGATTCCAATCAGATCGTCGACATCCCTGATGCCGAGATTGAGGCCTTGCGCGCCGATCGGGGGAAACACGTGGGCGGCTTCCCCGACCAACGCTATCCGGTTTCGCGCAAAACGCAGCGGCGTCACAGCCGAAAGCGGGTAGATCTGCCGGCCCGGCTCGACCGTCACCCGGCCCAGCATCGACTGCATCTGCTGTTCGACCCGCATCGAAAGCGTTGCGTCGTCCAAGGCCGCGAGTTCGGTCGCTGTCTCGGGTTTCACCACCCAGACCAGACTCGAGCGATTGCCGGGCAGGGGGACCTGCGTGAACGGACCGGTCTCGGTGTGGAATTCCGTCGAGGTGAAGGCGTGGTCGCGGCTGTGGCGGAAATTGAGGACAAGGGCTGCCTGCGGATAGGAGCGAGCCGAGGTCGAGATGCCGGCGGCCTGGCGCGCCGGCGACAAGCGTCCGTCTGCTGCGACCGCCAGCGATGCGTCCACCGTGCTGCCGTCGGCCAGGACGGCTCGGGCGTGCTGGGCATCAAGATGCCAGTTCGCCACCATGGACCGTCGCCATTCGATGCCGTCACGCATGGCAACGGCGTTGGCGAGTGCCGGATTGAGGACACTGTTGGGCAGGTTCAGGCCGAACTGGTCCTCGTCGATCTCGCTGGCGCGGAAGGTGACGACCGGACTGCGGATCAACCGGCTGGTTGCGTCGACGATGCGCATGACTTTCAGCGGCGCCGCCTCGGGCTTGATGCCATCGAGCACGCCCAGCCGCTCAAGCACTTTCAAGGCAGGGTTCATCAGGGCCGTCGTGCGGCCATCGGGGGCAGAGGCCTCCGGCCCGACCAGCGTCACCGGGAACCCGGCAGCGGCAAAACCGAGCGCCGCGATCAGTCCTGCCGGCCCCGTGCCAGCAACCAGTATCCGCGCGGTTTGCTCATGCTCCAAGATCGGCTTCCGGTTTGCAATGCGAGGCGGCCACTCGGCCGCCCGTCGATGAGCATATAGGGCAGATCATGCTGCTTGATCAACGCGGCGATTCGGCCCATTCGGGTGACATGACCGGCCAGCAGGACGACTTCAGCCATCTCGATCGCGCCGGCCGCGCCATGGCCACCATCGCGCGCAATCCTCGCCTGACGGTAAACGTCGTCGTCGGCGCTTGCATCCTGCTTGCCTGGCTATCCCTTGCCGCGATGGCAATCCGTGCCGCCGAAGGGCGGACCGCAGGCGTCAGTGCTCCCGGCGACGCGATCCTGCGCAAGCTGCCGCAACTGCCGCTGCCCGATTTCCTGGAACGGTTCTTCACGCTCTGCCTGTCGCCGGCGCCGCCGGATGCAAGCCTCGGCCTGCAGGCCGGTGCGCTCGTTTTGATGTGGTTCCTGATGGCGATCGCGACGATGCTGCCTTCAGCCGCGCCGATGATCCGCACTTACTGCGAGATCGCCGATACGGCACGCATCAAGGGCGAGCCAGCCGTCCATCCGCTGGTGCTGGTCGCCGGCTACCTCAGCGTCTGGCTCGGCGCCTCGGTGACGTTTGCCGCAATGACCTTGGCCGCCCACGCATTCGGCTCGCCCGGTGGGATGCTCGACCCGGTCGTCGGCATTGCCGGCGCGCTGGCGCTTCTGATTGCCGGCCTCTATCAGTTCAGCGGCTTGAAGGAAGCCTGTCTGACAAAGTGCAAGAACCCGTTCTCGATCCTTTTCGCGAACTGGAGCGCAAGGCCGGTCCGCATCTTCCGGCTTGGGGTCGCGCAAGGCCTGTGGTGCCTCGGCTGCTGCTGGGCGCTGATGATGGTGATGTTCGCCGTCGGCGTCATGAACATCTTCTGGATGGCGTTGATCGGGCTGTTCACCCTGATCGAAAAACAAACGGCGAGCAGGGTTCCAACCCGGCTGGCCGGTGCGATACTGCTTGTCTGGGCAGCCGCGCTGCTAGTAGTCTCGCTATGAGTGGGGGAAAATCGATGGCAGATCAGAGCTGGGCAATGAAAGGAGAGCTCGTACTCTCTTGCAATTGCACGGTTTTTTGTCCTTGCGTGCTGTCGCTCGGCAATCATCCGCCGACCGAAGGCTATTGCCAGACCTGGGCTGGGTTCCGCATCGACGCCGGCCATTTCGGCGACGTCGATCTGTCCGGTCTCAATCTCGGGCTGATCATGGAAATCCCCGGTTACATGAGCCGCGGCAACTGGACCGCCGGGCTGTTCGTCGACAAGCGAGCCTCGGTCTACGCGGTCAAGGCGCTGACGAAGATCTTCACCGGCAAGGCAGGCGGAACCACATCGCTGCTCTCAATCCTCGTCGGCAAATTCCTCGGAGTCGAGCAAGTGCCGATCACCTATGAGACGCGTGACAGGACACGTATCTTCCAGATACCCAAGATCATCGACGGGGCGGTGACACCCATCCCCGGCAAGGATCGTGATAAGGATACGGTGATCAGCAATTCGGAATACTGGATCGCGCCCGAGATCATCGTCGCCAGGTCAGACAAGAGCAAGATGCGGGCTTTCGGCCGCAACTGGAATTTTGCCGGCCGTTCGGCCGAGATCTGCAAACTGGATTGGCGGGGCCCGTGAGCAAGAACACAACGGCCCGGAAAGCCGCCAAAAAGATCACGGACCGGATTCCGCGGCCGAAGAAGAAAGTCACCTGGCCGCAGGCGAGGGCGTTCTCCGTCCATCTGCTGACCGCGTCGGGCTCGTTCCTGGCCTTCCTGTCGCTGGTGGCGGCAAGCGAACAGCGCTGGACGGCGATGTTCTGGTGGCTCGGGCTGGCGCTGTTCGTCGACGGCATCGATGGGCCGATCGCGCGAAAGCTCGAGGTGAAGGAGATCCTGCCGACATGGTCGGGCGAACTGCTCGACAACATCATCGACTACGTAACCTACGTCCTGATCCCCGCCTTCGCGCTTTACCAGCGCGGCTTCATGGGCGAGGGCCTGTCATTCCTGTCGGCGGCGATCATCGTCGTCTCCAGCGCCATCTATTATGCCGACACCGGCATGAAGACGAAGGAGAATTTCTTCAAGGGATTCCCCGTGGTCTGGAACATGGTGGTGTTCACGCTGTTCGTGATCGAGCCCGGACAATGGGTTTCGTTCGCTGTGGTGGTGGTGGCCGGCATTCTGACATTCGTCCCGATCAACTTCATCCATCCGGTGCGGGTGGTGCGGTTGCGGCGTATCAATCTTGCGATGACCCTTTTGTGGTGCGCTTTTGGCGCACTTGCCCTTGCACAGGCGGCACTCGCCGCCTTCTACGATCAGATCGGCGTGCTGGGAGAACAAGTCAGCACCTTCACCAAGATCGGCATCACCATCACGGGGCTTTACCTCGCTAGCATTGGTGGCATCATGCAGTTCTTTCCCAATCTCGGTGCCAAGAAGACCTGATCAGCCGGAGGAAGCCTAGCCTATGTCCAAAGCGATCCGCATCCACGCCCATGGTGGCCCTGAAGTCCTGACCTATGAGGACGCCGATCCCGGCCAGCCGGGAGCAGGGCAGATCCTGATCCGGCACACGGCGATCGGCCTTAATTTCATCGATGTCTATCATCGCTCGGGCCTTTATCCGCCGCCCGGCGGGTTCCCGCTTGTCCCTGGCGGCGAAGCCGCCGGCGTCGTGCTGGAACTCGGCGAGGGCGTCGAGTGGCTGAAGCCCGGCGATCGCATCGCCTATGCCGTGACGACAGGAGCCTACGCGCAAGAGCGCGTCATCGACGCCAGCCGCGTCGTCAAGGTGCCGGATGGCATCAGCGACGAACAGGCCGCCGCGATGATGCTGAAAGGCATGACCGCCGAGTATCTGCTGCGCCGGACGTTCAAGGTGAAGGCGGGTGACACGATCCTGTTCCATGCCGCGGCAGGCGGTGTCGGATTGATCCTCGGCCAATGGGCCAAACATCTCGGCGCGACCGTCATCGGCACCGCCAGCTCGTCCGACAAGATCGAACTCGCCAAGGCGCACGGCTTCGACCACGTCATCAACTACAAGGACCAGGATTTCGTCGCCGGCGTCGCCGCCATCACCGACGGTAGGAAATGCGACGTCGTCTACGATTCGGTCGGCAACGACACGTTTCCGGCTTCACTCGACTGCCTGAGGCCGCTCGGCATGTTCGTCAGCTTCGGCCAGTCCTCGGGGCCGATCCCGCCATTCAGCATGTCGTTGCTGGCGCAAAAGGGCTCACTGTTCGCAACCCGACCGACGCTGTTCGTCTACAATGCAAAGCGCGAGGACCTCGAAGTCTCCGTCGCGGCCTTGTTCGAGGTTGTGCTCAGTGGCGCCGTCAAGATCAAGATCAACCAGCGTTACGCGCTCAAGGACGCGGGCAGGGCGCATTCCGACCTCGAGGGCCGCAGGACAACAGGGACGACCATTCTCATCCCTTAGAGACTGGTTGGAAACTCTACTCTGGCGGCCAAAACAGTCTCTTAGTCCGTTCTTGCTTGCTATCCCTTGAATTTCCGCTGAAATTCTTGAAGCTCTTTCAAGACGCGTGCCGCTTTCCGATAAGAGCCGGCCGCGCCTACCATGCTTGCGGGAACACAGAACATGTCTGGCTAACCAGATGGGAGGCACTGTGAGTGCAAATCAGGACGGCACGAACCTGCTCGAGGTCCGTGGTCTCACCAAGATATTCGGCACGCTGACGGCGTGCGATCATATCGATCTCGACATCGCCAGGGGTGAAATCCACGCTTTGCTCGGCGAAAATGGCGCTGGCAAGTCGACGCTGGTCAAGATGCTGTTCGGCTCGCTGGAGCCTAATTCCGGCGAGATTTTCTGGAACGGCCAGGCGGTCAGGATTTCCAGCCCCGGCGTCGCGAAAAAACTCGGCATCGGCATGGTGTTCCAGCATTTTTCGCTGTTCGAGGCGCTGACCGCGGCCGAAAACATCGCGCTGTCGTTGGACGATGGCTCGCCGATCAGCAGCATCGCGGCGAAGGCGAGAGCGCTTTCCTTCAGCTATGGCCTGCCGCTCGATCCTGAATCGCTGGTCGGCGACCTGTCGGTGGGCGAGCGCCAGCGTATCGAGATCATCCGCTGCCTGCTGCAGACGCCGCAGCTTATCATCCTGGACGAGCCGACCTCGGTGCTGACGCCGCAGGAAGCCGACAAGCTGTTCGAGACGCTGGAGCGTTTGCGTTCGGAAGGCAAATCCATCCTCTACATTTCGCACCGGCTCGAAGAGGTCAAACGTATCTGCGACCGCGCCACCGTGCTGCGGCATGGCAAGGTCGTCGGCCACTGCAACCCGCGCGAGGAAACCGCTTCGTCGCTGGCTCGCATGATGGTTGGCAATGAGGTGCAGGCCGTGGTGCGCGCACCGGTCGAAGCCATCGCCACGGCGCAATCGCTGCTCGAAATCCGCAACCTCAGCCGCAAGCCGGCGACGCCGTTCTCGATACCGCTCAAGAACATCAGCCTGAACGTCCGCGCCGGCGAGGTGATCGGCATAGCCGGCGTCGCCGGCAACGGCCAGGGCGAGTTCTTCGAATCCGTCTCCGGCGAGGTGTTGCAGCAGGATGCCGCCTCGGTGCGCATCCGCGGCAAGGATGCGGGCGGCCTCACCATCACCGGACGCCGCCTGCTGGGCGCCGCCTTCGTGCCGGAAGAGCGGCTCGGCCACGGCGCCGCGCCGCGCATGAAGCTTTCCGAGAACCTGCTGCTGTCGCGCCATGCCACCGACGGAAAGGCCTTTGTCAGCGGCGGCGGAATGGTCAACAGCGCCGCCATCCAAGCCGCCGCCCAACGCATCATCGAGGCAATGGACGTGCGCAAGAGCGCGCCGGATCCGGAGGCTGCGGCACTTTCGGGCGGCAATCTGCAGAAATTCATCGTCGGCCGCGAACTCGACCGCCGGCCAAGCGTCATGGTGGTCAACCAGCCGACCTGGGGCGTCGATGCGGGTGCCGCCGCCCACATCCGCCAGGCCCTGATCGAGCTGTCGCGCAGCGGATCGGCGGTGCTGGTGATCAGCCAGGATCTCGACGAGCTGTTCGAGATATCGGATGCGATCGCGGTCATGCACAATGGCGCGCTGTCCAAGCCGCTGCCGATCGCCGAAGCGACCTTCGAGAAGGTGGGCTTGCTGATGGGCGGCGCCGAACCCGGTCACGCCGAACACACGCTGGAGACGGCAGCATGATGCGCCTCGAACTCGTCAAACGCCCACAGCGCTCGCAGCTGTTTTCGGCCCTGTCGCCATTCATCGCCTTTGCGCTGACGATCATCGCCGGCGCCATCATGTTCGCGCTGCTCGGCGTCAATCCGTTGACCGCTTTCCGCGTCTATTTCATCGAGCCGGTCAGCCAGCTCTGGCAGCTGCATGAACTGGCGATCAAGGCCGCTCCCCTCATCCTGATCGCTGTCGGCCTGTCGGTCTGCTACAAGGCCAATGTCTGGAACATTGGTGCCGAAGGACAGTTCATCCTCGGCGGCATCGTCGGCTCGATCATTCCGGTGTTGTTTCCGCGGTTCGAAGGCCCATTGGTGCTGCCGCTGATGCTTCTGCTCGGCATGGTCGGCGGAGCGGCCTATGCGGCAATCCCGGCCCTGCTCAAGACGCGCTTCGGCACCAACGAGATCCTGACCAGCCTGATGCTGGTCTATGTCGCCCAGCTCTTCCTCGACTGGCTGGTGCGCGGGCCGTGGCGCGATCCGCAAGGCCATGGTTTTCCGCAGACGATCCAGTTCGGCGACTCCGCCGTGTTGCCGGAGTTGATGCCGGACGCGGGGCGGGCGAACTGGGGTTTCGTCTTCGCGTTGGTCGCCGCGGTGCTGATTTGGATCCTGATGAGCCGCATGCTGAAGGGTTTCGAGGTGCGCGTGCTGGGCTCAAGCCCGCGCGCAGGGCGTTTCGCCGGCTTCGGCCTCAACCGCATGGTGTTCTTCGCCTTCCTGCTGTCGGGTGCGTTGGCAGGGCTTGCCGGCATCTCGGAAGTCTCGGGCGCGATCGGCCAACTGCAGCCGGTCATTTCGCCCGGCTACGGCTTCACCGCCATCATCGTGGCGTTCCTCGGCCGCCTCAACCCGCTCGGCATCGTTGCCGCCGGCCTGGTGCTGGCACTGACCTATCTCGGCGGTGAAGCGGTCCAGAGCGCACTCGGCATTTCCGACAAGGTGGCGCGGGTGTTCCAGGGCATGCTTTTGTTCTTCGTGCTCGGCTGCGACACGCTGATCCACTACCGCATCCGGCTGGTCGGCCTGGCGCTGACAAAACCGGAGGGTGCCGCGAAACTCGAATCGGCGCCAAAGCTGAAGGAAGCCCGTTGATGGACATCACCGTAAACATCCTTCTGACCATCGCCACGGCGGCAACGCCGCTGCTGATCGCGGCGATCGGCGAACTGGTGGTCGAGCGCTCCGGCGTGCTCAATCTGGGCGTCGAAGGCATGATGATCATGGGCGCCGTTGGCGGCTTTGGCGTCGGTCATCTCACGGGATCACCCTGGATCGGCCTCCTGGCGGCAATAGCCCTGGGCGCCGTGTTCTCGCTGCTGTTTGCCGTCATGACGCTGTCGCTGGCCACCAACCAGGTGGCGACCGGCCTGTCGCTGACGCTGCTCGGCCTCGGCCTCTCCGGCATGATAGGGACGAGCTTCGTCGGCCAGCCTGGCGAACGGCTGCCCAACCTCGACATTCCCGGCCTGACCTCGATCCCGGTGATCGGCCGATTGCTGTTCGGCCAGGACCCGATCTTTTATATCTCGATTGCGCTCACCGCCGCGGTCATGTGGTTCCTGTTCAAGACGCGTACCGGACTGACGCTGCGCTCGATCGGCGACAGCCATACGTCCGCTCATGCGCTTGGTATCCACGTCATCCGCTATCGCTATCTCGCGGTGATCTTCGGTGGCGCTTGCGCCGGTCTCGCCGGCGGCCACCTGTCGCTGGTCTACACGCCGCAATGGGTTGAGAACATGAGCGCCGGCCGCGGCTGGATCGCGCTGGCGCTGGTGGTGTTCGCCTCGTGGCGGCCATGGCGGGTGCTGGCCGGCGCCTACATCTTCGGCGCGGTGTGGATCGGCCAGCTTCATGCACAGGCTTTTGGCATTCCAGTGCCCTCGCAGTTCCTTTCTTCGCTGCCCTATCTGGCAACCGTCGTGGTTCTCGTTCTAATCTCGCGCAACAAGCGTCTGACGATGATGAACACGCCGGCTTCCTTGGGGCAGCCATTCGTTCCGGATCGTTGAGAACAAAAACAAACGGGAAGCTCCAAGGCTTAACTCAGAGAGGTAACACAATGAAAAAACTGCTTATTGCCCTGATGACCACGACCGCCGCCCTATCGCTGGCGGCGACCGCCGAGGCCGCGGACAAGCTGAAGGCATGCTGGGTCTATACCGGTCCGATCGGCGACTTCGGCTATTCCTACCAGCACGACCAGGGCCGTCTCGAGGTGGAGAAGGCGCTGGGCGACAAGGTCGAGACCGCCTATCTCGAAAACGTCTCGGAAGGCCCCGACGCCGACCGTGCTTTCGAGCGCCTGGCGCGCGAAGGCTGCAAGATCATCTTCGGCACGTCCTTCGGCTTCATGGATCCAGAAGTGAAGGTCGCCAAGAAATTTCCCAAGGTGATGTTCGAGCACGCAACCGGCTACAAGACCGGTGACAATCTCGGCATCTACAATGCGCGTTTCTATGAAGGCCGCTATGTGCTCGGCCAGATCGCCGCCAAGCAATCGAAGGCGGGCGTTGCCGGCTACATCGTTTCCTTTCCGATCCCCGAAGTGGTGATGGGCATCAATTCCTTCATGCTCGGCGCGCAGTCGATCAACCCGAACTTCAAGGCCAAGATCGTCTGGGTGAACTCGTGGTTCGACCCGGGCAAGGAAGCCGATGCCGCCAAGGCGCTGTTCGACCAGGGCGCCGACATCATCGTCCAGCACACCGATTCGACCGCTGCCCTGCAGGTGGCCGAGGAGCGCAAGCTGCACGGCTTCGGCCAGTCCTCGGACATGATCAAGTTCGCGCCGCACGCGCAGCTGACCTCGCTCACCGACGAATGGGGTCCGTACTACATCAGCCGCGTCCAGGCAGCCCTCGACGGCACCTGGAAGCCGGACAATGTCTGGCTCGGCATCAAGGACGGCGCGGTCAAGCTCGCCCCCTTCACCAACATGCCCGACGAGGTGAAGGCGATGGCCGAAGCCACCGAAAAGAAGATCGCCGACGGCTGGAACCCCTTCACCGGGCCGATCGCCAAGCAGGACGGCACGCCCTGGCTGAAGGACGGCGAAGTCGCCGACGACGGCACGCTGCTCGGCATGAACTTTTATGTGAAGGGTGTCGACGACAAGCTGCCGCAATAAGCGGCGCGAGATATCAAAGTGAGGAGGGCGCCGCGCGGCGCCCTTTTTCATTCGGCGTGCTGTGCCCCGGCAAAGACGCGGCGAAATCGCGCCAGCCCAGTATCAACCGCGCGGCCGAGCCATGTCCTGAGCAGCCGCTGAGCCGGTCGTTCGCAGTTGCGCCAGATCGCCCACGAAACAACCAGCATGAGCGCCATGCAGCCGAGGGCGGCAAACCATTTGCCGACCAGGGGTGCCGCGGCATTGATGGCGAGATAGCCGATGTTCTGATGCAGGAGATAGAGCGGATAGGTCAGGCCACCCAGCGCAAGGGTGAGTGCCGACGGCCTCACGCGGTTGCGCAACAGCACCGCGCCGATCAAGGCCGCGTGCATGACGACATTGGCGACGACGAGATTGGCCGAAGAAACCGCGATGCCGTAGTGGCCCTGCATCCAGAGCTGCGTCACGGATAGCGTGCCGCAGGAGATCAGGAACGATGCGGCAAGCAGCAGCAAAGCTGGTAGTGAACGGCCGTGTGCATGGATGTGGTGGAGCGCCACGCCGGCGGCGAAGAATGGTCCGAACTCGGTTATGAACAGCAGCCTTGCCGCGCCGCTGCCGAAGAAGAACTCGTTCAAGGCCGAGATGGCCAGCCATATGAAGATCAGCTCCAGCTTGCGTTTCTGGAACTGCCCGGTGAGGAGGGCCAGCGTCACCCAACCGTAGAAAACCAGCTCAAGCACGATCGACCAATAGACGCCGTCCATGAAGGGTTGGCCGAAGGCCGGTGCGAACATCGACAGATTGGCGGCATACTGGCTGAAAGAGGCTGGAAGCAGCGGTGAGCCAGCCAGAAAGACAATCGCGAAGGTGATCGTCATACAGAACAGGAAGCCGGGATAGAGGCGAACGAAACGTGCGATCGCGAACTGGTCCCAGCTGCGATTTTCCGCCGACCAGGCAATGACGAACCCGCTGATCAGAAAGAACAGATTGACGCCGAGATAGCCGTAGAGGGCGAGCGGCGCGGCGAGCGGATAACCCTCGGCGAGAAAGCCTTCGGCGGCCGCGCCGCGGAAGAAATAGTGAAAGAACACAACGGCAAGTGCTGCCGCCAGCCTGAGCAGATCCAGCGTCGCGATGTAGTCTTGCCTGGGAGGTCTGATGTCCATCCGGATTCCCGCATCCACGATCCGGAAACCATAGAGCGGATCGCGGCTGAGCGGGTTGAGCGGCCTGAATTATCGCCAGATGTAGTAAATAGACGGCGTACCGATCCCGTCAGACCGCCGAACCGTAGAGGTCATAGGCATCGGCGCGGTCGATCTTGACGGTGACAATGTCACCTTGACGCAGCGGGCGCCGCGACTGGATGTGGACCGCGCCATCGATCTCGGGCGCGTCGTATTTGGTGCGTCCCTTTGCCGATGTGCCGTGCGCCTCGTCGATCAGCACCGGCAGGCGCTTGCCGACCTTCTTGGCCAGCTGCGTCGCTGAAATCTTCTGCTGGCGCTGCATGAAGCGGTGCCAGCGCGCCTCCTTGATCTCCTGCGGGACCTGGTCGAGACCGAGATCGTTGGAGCGGGCGCCCCGGACCGGCTCGTATTTGAAGCAGCCGGCGCGGTCGATCCTGGCCTCATCGAGCCAGTCGAGCAGCATCTCGAAATCGTCGTCCGTCTCGCCGGGGAAACCGACGATGAAGGTGGAGCGGATGGCGAGATCCGGGCAAATCTCGCGCCAGCCGCGAATGCGCTCGAGGGTCTTTTCGCCATGTGCCGGGCGCCGCATGTTCTTCAGCACTTGGGGGGAGGCGTGCTGGAACGGGATATCGAGATAGGGAAGGATCTTGCCCTCGGCCATCAGCGGGATGACGTCGGCGACATGCGGGTAGGGGTAGACATAGTGCATGCGCACCCAGATGCCGAGCTTGCCCAGTTCCTCGGAAAGGTCGAGGAACTTCGCCCGCACTTCGCGGTCGCCGAACATGCTGGTCTGGTACTTGATGTCGATGCCGTAGGCGCTGGTGTCCTGCGAGATGACCAGGAGTTCCTTGACGCCGGCCTTGGCCAATTTCTCGGCTTCGCGCAGCACATCGGCCGCCGGCCGCGAGACGAGGTCGCCACGCAGCGCGGGAATGATGCAGAAGGTACAGCGGTTATTGCAGCCTTCGGAAATCTTGAGATAGGCGTAGTGGCGCGGCGTCAGCTTGACGCCTTGCGGCGGCAAGAGATCGATGTAGGGGTCGTGCGAAGGCGGTGCGGCCTCATGCACGGCTGCCATCACGCTCTCATAGGCCTGCGGTCCGGTTATCGCCAGCACATTGGGATGCCTCTCGCGAATGACATCCGGCTCGGCGCCGAGGCAGCCGGTAACAATGACCCGGCCATTCTCCGAAAGCGCGGAGCCGATGGCATTGAGCGACTCGTCGCGGGCGGAATCGAGGAAGCCGCAGGTGTTGACGACGACAAGGTCGGCACCGTCATGCTTGCGTGCGATCTCGTAGCCTTCGGCGCGCAGGCGCGTGATGATGCGCTCCGAATCCACAAGGGCCTTCGGGCATCCAAGACTGACAAAACTCACGCGGGGAGCGGACATATAAGGTTTTCCGGGCTTTTCAGGATTGCCGGGCCAGTACCACACTTATTACGGCATTGGTATGGGCACGCCTGCGATGCGGCAAAACGCATGACGATTGCACTGCGAGCTTTCGGTCGAAGACGCGGCGGACAGCCGCCTCAGCTGACCGCGCCGTTTACATGCGGCCAGACTTCCACCGCACCGCGATAGACCATGTCCACCGCGACATAGAGAATGATCAGCAGACCGACATAGGCGATCCAGCGGTGGCGCTGCAGCAGTTTTGCGATGAAAGTCGCGGCGAGGCCCATCAGCGCGATCGACAGCACGAGGCCGATGACCAGCACCGGAAAATGATCGCGCGCGGCACCCGCGACCGCCAGCACGTTGTCGAGCGACATCGACACGTCGGCGACGACGATCTGCAAGGCTGCCTGGCCGAGCGTCTTGCGCTTCGCCTTGCCGGCCACCTTTTTGTCGCTGTTGAGATCGGAGTTCGACAGCGCCTCGGTCGCTTCCAGCTCATCGGCATGCGACGTGCGCAGCTCGCGGTACATCTTCCAGCAGACCCACAGCAGCAAGATGCCGCCGGCCAGCAGCAGGCCGACGATCGCCAGCAGCTTGACGGTGACCGCGGCAAAACCGATGCGCAGCACCGTTGCCGCCAGCACGCCGATGAGGATCGCCTTCTTGCGTTGTTCGGCCGGCAGGCCGGCAGCGGCAAGGCCGATGACGATCGCATTGTCGCCGGCAAGCACGAGGTCGATGGCGATGACCTGGAGCAGGGCGGTCAGACTGGCAGCGCTGAAAATGTCCATCGACCGGAAGCCCTTGCTGATTTGCCGAGTGTTCGTCGATTATCCAGACGGCCCTAACTTGGTGGTCCCTTGGCGTCAAGGGACCGCTCGTGGCGACATCACTGAAGCGCCGTTACGTCAAATCTGGATCAGAGGCCCTGCGGCGCTCATCGACAGCAGGGCAAAACCATGGCCGATCGAAGATCAATCGTAGAGATTATACTTTGCCCAATCGGCTTCCGGAATCTCGTCGCCGATCCGGTAGCGGAACTGCAAAACTTCCATATGGTCGGGCGCCGTCTGGCACTTGAATTTCAGCCGGTACCATTGCCCCTTGCTGCGAAACGCGGCGCCCGGGCTTTTGATTGCATCAGCGCCCATCTCGGGCGTCGCGAAGGCGTAGGCGACGACGCGATCGGCCTTGAACTTGCGATCGTCGTGGGTGATCCGGTCGAGCACTTCGGCGTCACAACGCTGTTCAAGGCGGGTTTGGGGATCGAGTTTCATCAGGCCGGCGCGCAATGCACTGTCCATTGCGCTGGCTGGAAAACTCAGTGTCACAGACGCCAAGGCGGTCATGCAGAGCTTCTTCATGGGCGGGACAAGCACCATATTTTGTCGGAGAAATCAACCAAGGGGACCGCCTCGGACCCCGCAGGCATCATCAATCAAATGGTCGATACGTTCAAAATTGCGTGTCGGGATTCATCGTGCGATGCCTGCGGCCAACGGACCAGCGAAGCACGGCCGGCATCCGTGAGATCGTAGAGGCCTCGGTCGACACGCGCGAACCATCCATAGACATTGTGCTGCAGGATTTTCGGCGCGATCGGCGTCACCGCCTTCAGATCGCGCGGCCGCCTGGGTCCGTCCACCATCGCGGCGGCGCAGGCGAGGGCGCTTTGCCGATAGGCCGTCATGATCGGATTGCGCGATCCTCCTCCCGCAACAGGATCGCCGCGCCGGCGCTGGTGCTCGTCGACCAGGCGGGAGCGCCGGCGCGCATTCTTGCGCGGCGCCAGTGCGATCGGGCTGAGAAGCACCTCGACCCGGTCGGTCGCGGTCACGCCAAGCAGGCCGAAGCCAAGGCGGCCGCAGAGATTGCGAAACCGTGCATCGCTTTCGCGGCCCTTGCCCCGGGCCGACATGCGCGCGGCCAGCCAAACCTCGTCGCAGGCCGCGGCGCGATCGACACCTTGCAGCACCAGTTCGAGATTGAACTGCAGCTTCAGTTCGCAGATGACGACGACGGGCGGCTCACCTTCGCGCAGCGCGACGATGTCGCAGCCGCCGATCTCGCCTTTGACGACGAAGTCGAGGCTTTCGAGGAACCGCTTCACCGGCGCATAGAGTGAGGTCTCATTCATGCTTCGAAGGTTTAGCCGATTCGACGCTAAAAGCCTCCCGCGGGCGCGGCCTCTTACGGCACGCCCGAAACCCGTCGATGTCAGGCTTCGGTGCTCGGCGCGGCTCGATTCAATGGCTTCCCGCGGGGCAGGAGCGGATAGGCGATCTGACCGAAGTAGGTGGAGGGGATCGGATCGTCGACGCCAGGCTTCGCGCTGGTTGGCATGGTGCCACCGATGGAACTGCGGGCTGGCGATCAGCCACTTCAAAGGGCCGAACGGAATCCGCACGTTTGAATGAACAAGCAGCGTGTGCCCGAGGTAAATGATATACGCCGATGTCGGAGATCAGGATGATTTCCGCAACCTGCAGCGGGCGCTAAGACAGAAACTATCAAACTGTTTGATTTTATTAAATTTTCTTCGGTTTTTGGCGGAGGAAGTGGGATTCGAACCCACGGTGAGCTTGCACCCACGCCGGTTTTCAAGACCGGTGCCTTAAACCGCTCGGCCATTCCTCCATCGTGACTTTTCAATCACTTAAACGCTACGCTGTCGGCCGGTTTTGACCTGTTGGCACCTGATTGGGCACCGAAGGCGTTCCCGAACGGTTCGCGCTTCATTCCTGTAGTGCGGCGTTGAGGGCTGCGTCAACCACTGCTGCGGCACCTTCCTGCCGCCTGGGCAGCATGTGTGCATAAATATACAGCGTGACCGACGGATTGACGTGGGCGGCCCTGGCAGAGACGCCCCGAGGCAGCTGCGTGATGTGGGCCGAGACCGTGGGATGTTGCCTGCGGCACGCCAGCGGCTCCTGCCTCCCGAGCGAACTCCCTTGAAAACGGGCGAGGGCCGCGCATGGCACAATCGCGACTGGAAGCTGACATTCGATCGGACCAAATCGCCTTGACGGAACATTAGCGATCTCTAACTGTTGTGGTTGCGGCAGGCGATGCTCACCCCATCGCCGCTGATCGGGATACGCACCGCCCCGATCGGCCCGCGCCTCCGCAAGTGGCGCGGGCCTCGGGCCCTGGGGAGGGATAGGATGACGGATATCCCGGCGACAACCTACGTCGTGAGCGTATTCGAGAAGCCGCATTGGCGGACCATACTGACCACCAAGGACAAGACCAAAGCCCTGGCGATGGCCAAAGAGATCGGCGACAAGGTGCGGGTTGAAGAAGTTACGCCGAAGCCGAAGAAGCGTTAGGGCCGGCCCGTTAGCGATGCAAGGGGAAGCCCGAAACCCCAGCCGATGAAAAACCCGCCACGAGAGCGACCCGCGGCGGGCTTTTGGAGTGGCTACATCCCTAAGGAATCGACCGCTTGTAGTTGTATTGTGAACCGCGTGATCGCGTTAGCCTATGGTGTGATCGCGGAAGCGGAGCCGAGCACCGGTGCAGTAGTGACCCGCAATGGGTCAATCAATTTGGCACTGGAATTGCGTTGAGACGATTGTGGGTAGGGGAAGGGCCTGTCGCTTCGCAAATGAGGCGGCGGGCCTTCGCTTAAGCGGTCTCGTCGATATGGCGCATACATGCCGACCATATCGCGTGCCTGAAACGCCAGACCGCGCCGGCCGCGGATAAACGCAAGCCGGCTCCCCGAAGGGAGCGGCTTGACGACTTCAGCAAGAGGAGAATGGCCGGCAACCTACTCGGGTTGCAGAGTTTCCCGAAGGCGCCGGCCCAGCGAATCGACCCGAGTCGTGATCGCGGAAGGCTAGCGCGCCGATTGTTTCTTGGCGTGTGCGGCGACCGCACAGAGGAAAGCCAATGCGGCGGCATCGCAGGCCGTCCGAGATGGGCCTTTGGCGAAAAGAACGGCGTCCGCGGCTCGTATCGTTAAGCCATGTTTTTTGGCGAAAGAGGTGACTTCGTAAGGCTGATTGTCTTCAGATAGATGGCCGAGGCCGAAATCGTAATTCATGCGACTACATCCTCCCAGTTCGGTACCTTTTCCCTCCTCGCCCTGAGGCAAAATTAACAGCCGGCGTGTCGCGCGAGTCTAGCAACTAGGGATTGTGTAAAACGATATAACTCCGAACCGACTGCATTTTGTTGTCGTCGATAATGCCGGCCTCGCCGTCGGGCCAGGAGGTGGTCACTTTGGGCGACTTCCGCAACCTGGCGCCGGTGCCTTCGCCATTCGTTATGTCGACATTGTGGGCTGGTAGGCAGCGAGGCAAAGGCCGTGACCTTTCAGGGTGCTCGGCACGGTGATGGCGTCACAATCTTGCCCGGTTCCGGCCACAATCGGTTAATACCGTGATAAACAATTCCTGCGCACAAAGGACCGGGGTTCAAGGCGTCGTCGGTATTTGTCGAGTGAGTGTTTTGGCTCCTCTGATGCTTGAACGTGGCGTCTTAGGTCGAGACTGAAGGGGACATCAGGAAAATGCAGGCTGTGACGCACCCGCGTCTTCGTCGCGCTGCCACGGTTGCGTTGTTCGCCATGTCGGCCGCCTTGCTGGCGGCCTGCGCGTCGCAGCCTGAGCCCAAAGCGATGGTCTACAAGAAGACCCGCTCCAAGGAATATTTCTCCGAATCCGAATATGGCGTGAAGGCAAGCCCGCGTGTGTTCTCCCAGAACGGGCGCATGCAACGCGGCGGCGGCAGGGATCAGCTCGGCAAGCCCTACCAGGTCCGCGGCAAGTGGTATTACCCGAAGGAAGACAAGCGCTACGCCAAGGTCGGCCTGGCCTCCTGGTATGGCGATGCCTTCCATGGCCGGCTTACCGCCAATGGCGAAGTCTACGACATGACCCACCTGACGGCGGCGCATCCGACCATGCCGCTACCAAGCTACGCCCGCGTCACCAATCTCAAGACCGGCAGTTCGGTCATCGTTCGCGTCAACGATCGCGGCCCGTATCACGAAGGGCGCATCATCGATGTGTCGGAGCGCGCCGCCCAGATGCTTGATTATGCCAATATCGGCACCGCTCAAGTGAAGGTCGAGTATGTCGGCCGTGCACCGCTCGACGGCGATGACGACCAGTATCTGATGGCCTCCTATCACCCCGGCAACAGGGCGCCGGATCCGTCGGACGGACTGCCGAGCGGCGTCATGGTGGCCATGAACGGGCCGTCGCCAAGCCTGTCTGCCGGCACTGCCGCCGTGCCGTTTCCGGGTCAGTTGACCGATTCCGGCCAGCCGGTCATGTCGGCGCGGTCACCGGCCTTTGGCGTTCTGGCGCTGCCCGATTTCGGACCGATCGTGCCGGAGCGCCCGGAGATCAGCCTGCCGCGGCAATCACCGTTTGCGGTGGCCTCGCTGTCGTACGCGGACGAGCGGGTGGAACGCGCCTCCAATGCCTTCGCCGCGCTGGGTGGCGAGGGCATGTCGCCGGCCGACGTCCTTCAATCATGGAAGCGACAGCCGCCAGGTTCGGCTACCGACTACGTCGCTGCCGGCTCGTTCGAGGATGCAGCGCAGGCCAAGCGCATTGCCGCTCAGCTTGCCGCATTCGGCAAGATCGAGATCCAGCGCTCGGAACTCGGTGGCGAGGACTGGTATTCGGTCAATCTCTATCCCGATGGCCAACGCAATCTGGACGATTTGCTGCAGGCAGCATGGTCGCATGGCGCGCCGGATGCGCTGGCTGTGCGCAACTGAGCGCAAGCCGGGCCGGATTTCCGCTGCGCGGTTGATCCGCCGCGCAAAAAGCCTGATAGTTTTCGCGGGCTTGCCGGCCGTGCCGGCCAATGGGTCGAACATCATGCAATTGCGCTTGCTCCAGCCTCTCGCCGGGCTTCTGGTTTTTGGCCTGCTGCTGTTTTCCCAGGCTCCAGCCCGTGCGCAGCTGTTCGAGACCAAGGCCACGCAGGTCTTCATGATCGATGCCGAAACCGGGACGGTGCTGTTTTCGAAGGATGCCGACAAGCCGATACCGCCGGCTTCGTTGGCCAAGCTGATGACCATGGAAGTGGTGTTCAACGCCATCAAGTCCGGCCGCCTGAAGCTCGACGATACGTTCGTGGTCAGCGAAAACGCCTGGCGCAAGGGTGGCGCGCCTTCGGGGACATCGACGATGTTTGCCAAGCTCAAGTCGGCGATCCGGCTCGAGGACCTGATTCAAGGCGTGATCGTGCAGGCGGCCAACGATGGCTGCATCGTTATCGCCGAAGGCATGTCCGGGTCCGAGGACAATTTTGCCGCGCAGATGACCGAACGCGCCCGCCAGATCGGCCTCAAGACATCGACTTTCGTCAATTCGACCGGCCTGCCGGCGGATGGCCAGCAGACGACCGTGCGTGAACTGGCGCAGCTGGCCGTGCACCTGTGGCGCGACTATCCGGATTTCTATCGCTACTACGGCCAGAAGGATTTCACCTGGAACAAGATCTCACAGAGGAACCGCAACCCACTGCTGGCGATGGATATCGGCGCCGACGGCCTGGCGGTCGGCGCCAGCGAGACGTCAGGCTTCGGCATCGTCGGTTCAGTCAGCCATAATGGCACGCGGGTGATCGCGGCGATGAGCGGCCTGGCCTCCGACAAGGAGCGCGCCGAGGAGGCGCGAAAGCTGCTCGACTGGGCCGTTCGCTCCTTCGAGAAGACCGAAATCTTCGCCAAGGACGAAGTGGTTGGAGAAGCCCAGGTTTTCGGCGGCGCGAAATCCGGGGTGGCGCTGAAGGCCAAGGGCCCGATCGACATCTTCCTGCCGATCACCAACCGCGACAAGCTGACGGCCAGGATCGTCTACAACGGCCCGGTCGCGGCACCGGTGGAGGAGGGGCAGCCGGTGGGCGCGCTGCGCGTCTGGATCGGCGACACGCTGAGCCAGGAGACACCGCTTTTCGCCGCCGAGTCGATCAGCGTCGGCACACTGCCGCAGCGCGCGCTCGACGCTGTCAAGGAACTGGCGGTCGGCTGGCTGCGCTAATGCATGTCGCTCAAAAGTAGTCCCGGTTTTTGGGGAAACGACATGCATAAAAGCAAAGATTGACGGCATGGACGTTTCGTCGAACGCGGACTATCTAGAGCGCTACAATCCCATTCAGGCATGGACAAGAAGGCCTCTTGGTTGGCACGCGGATTTTTCATCACCTTCGAAGGCGGCGAAGGAGCAGGCAAGTCGACGCAGATCGAGCGGCTGGCCAGGAAGATGCGCGCCAAGAAATACGATGTCCTCCTTACCCGTGAACCGGGCGGCTCGCCGGGCGCCGAAGCGGTCAGGCACGTGCTGCTTTCGGGCGCCGCCGAACCGTTCGGGCCGAAGATGGAAGCGCTGCTTTTCGCGGCCGCGCGATCCGACCATGTCGAGCAGGTCATCCGGCCGGCGGTCGAGCGTGGCTCCATCGTGCTTTGCGACCGCTTCCTGGATTCCTCGCGCGTCTACCAGGGCGTCACCGGTGGCATCGATCCGGCGTTCATGGATGCGCTGGAGCAGGTCGCCATCAACGGCATGATGCCCGACATGACCCTGATCTTCGACATCGATCCGGCCGAAGGCCTCAGGCGCGCAACGCTGCGGCGCGGTACCGACGCAGACGCCGACCGCTTCGAAAAGGAGACGCTGGCGATCCATCAGGCTCGCCGCGAGGCGTTTCTGGCGATCGCCGCGGCCGAGCCGGAGCGCTGTATCGTGGTCGACGCGGCCGCCGAGCCGGATGCGGTCGAGAATGTCGTCACCGCCGCGGTGTTCGCGGCGCTCGAAGCGAGAACGCCGGCGCGCAGCAGGCAGGCGACACCGGCATGATCTTCGAACGCATCGCACCCGAGCAGCACGACACGCTGGACGGCGTGCCCGAGCCATCCGAAACGCCGCGCCTGGTCGGACACCGGCAGGCTGCCGATATGCTCACCGCCGCCTACCGTGCGGGAAAGCTGCCGCATGCGCTGATCTTCTCCGGACCGGTCGGCATCGGCAAGGCGACGCTCGCCTTCCACCTTGCGCATCATCTCTTGAAGCACCCGGATTTCGCGCAGGCGCCGGAAAGCCTAGCCATTCCCGATCCGGGCTCGTCGCTGTTTCGCCAGATCGCCACCGGGGCGCATCCTGGCGTTCTGCATCTGACCCGGCCGCTGAACGACAAGACCAAGAGCTTCAAGACCGTCGTCACCGTCGATGAAATCCGCAAGGTTAACCGCTTCCTGTCGCTGACCTCGCATGATGGCAGCTACCGGGTCGTCATCGTCGACCCGGCCGATGACATGAACACCAATGCCGCCAATGCCTTGCTGAAGAATCTTGAGGAGCCGCCGGCACGAACGCTGTTCATCCTGGTTGTCCATGCTCCGGGCAGCCTATTGCCGACGATCCGGTCGCGCTGCCAGGTGGTGCGATTGACGCCGCTCGACGCCGACGAGCTGATGGCGGTGCTGGAAACGGCGGAACCGCCGCCGCCGGATGATCCGGCGGCGCGGGCGGCACTGGTCGAGCGGGCAGGGGGCAGCGCCCGCAACGCCATCCTGTTGACGCAGTATGGCGGGCTGGAGATCGCCTCGACGCTCGACGCCCTGGTCACGGGCAGAAAGAGCGATGTCGGCGGCGCGTTTCGCCTTGCCGAGGCCGTGGCCGGCCGCGACCAGGCGATCCAGTTCGATATCTTCAACCGCCGGGCGCTCGACCTGTTGTCGGACGCGGCAAGCCAGGCGGCGCTGGCGGGCGACCTCGCACGGGCCAAAACCCTGTCGGACACTTGGCATGAGGCGCTGGACGCTATATCTGAGACCGACACCTACAATCTCGACAAGAAGCAGCACGCCTTGACCATGATCGACCGGCTGAATTCTGCAATGCGAATGTGACGGCCTTTTCGATGCATTGCCGCTGCCCCTAGAACCGGGGCCACTTTTGGGCGGCATGCATTGGCCTCGGGATGGCAATCGCCGTCTCGATGCGATATCCACCGCCACGCCTTTCCATTCAGACATTCATGACGGTTCATTCATGTCACGCGACAAATTCTACATTACCACCCCGATCTTTTATCCGAACGGCAAGCCGCATATCGGTCACGCCTATACTGTCATTGCAACCGACGCGCTGGCTCGCTTCCAGCGGCTGGACGGCAAGGACGTCTTTTTCCTGACCGGCACCGACGAACACGGCCTCAAGATGCAGCAGACGGCCGAGAAGGAAGGCATAACGCCTCTGGCGCTGGCCGACCGCAATTCGGCGATTTTCCGCACGATGACCGAGGCGATGGGCGGCTCGAATGACGAGTACATTCGCACGACAGAGCCGCGACACTATGAATCCTGCCAGGCAATCTGGAAAGCGATGGCCGCCAATGGCGACATCTATCTCGACCGCTATAGCGGCTGGTATTCGGTCCGCCAGGAAGCCTATTTCGACGAAGCCGAGACGACGCTCGGCGAAGACGGCGTGCGGCGCGAACCGCTCGGCTCGCCCGTCGAATGGAACGAGGAAGAAAGCTACTTCTTCAGGCTTTCCGCCTATCAGGACAAATTGCTGGCCCTTTACGACAGCCAGCCTGACTTCGTGGGACCTGCCGAACGCCGCAACGAGGTGCAGAGCTTCGTCAAGTCCGGGCTGAAGGATCTGTCGATCTCGCGCACGACCTTCAAATGGGGCGTGCCGGTGCCAGGCGACGACAAGCATGTGATGTATGTGTGGGTCGACGCCTTGACCAACTACATCACCGCCGCCGGCTATCCCGACACGAAGGCCGCGCAATGGCGCTATTGGCCGGCCACGCACATCATCGGCAAGGACATTGTCCGCTTCCATGCGGTCTACTGGCCGGCCTTTCTGATGTCGGCCGGCATCGAGTTGCCAAGCCGCGTCTTCGCGCATGGCTTCCTGTTCAACCGCGGCGAGAAAATGTCGAAATCGGTTGGCAACGTCGTCGATCCATTCGCGATGGTCGAGCACTACGGTCTCGACCAGGTGCGTTATTTCTTCCTGCGCGAGGTGCCGTTCGGCCAGGATGGCAGCTACAGCCACGACGCGATCGTCAACCGCACAAACGCCGACCTTGCCAACGGCCTCGGCAATCTGGCGCAGCGCTCGCTGTCGATGATCGCCAAGAACTGCGGCGGCGTGGTGCCGCAGCGCGGCGACCTGACGGAAGCCGATAGCGCGATCCTGGACCAGGCCGCCGCGGCCCTCGACACCGCGCGCAAGGCGATGGCTGGGCAAGGTATCCACCTGGCACTGGCGGCGATCTTCGACGTGGTGGCGGAAGCCGACCGATATTTCGCCGGTGAGGCACCCTGGGCGTTGAAGAAGACCAACCCGGCGCGCATGGAAACCGTGCTGTGGACGACCGCCGAGGTCGTGCGTCGCGTGGCGCTGCTGTGTCAGCCGTTCGTCCCGGGATCGGCCAACAAACTGCTCGACCTGCTGGCGGTACCGGCGGAGAGCCGCGACTTCGTCCATGTCCGCGCGGAGCATGCGCTGGCGCCTGGCACCTCGTTGCCCGTGCCGGAAGGCGTGTTCCCGCGTTATGTCGAACAGCCGGACGCGAACGTCTGATGCTGGTCGACAGCCACTGCCATCTGGATTTTCCAGATTTCGCCGAGGAGCGGGCGGCTATTGTCGCCCGCGCCAAGGCGGCCGGAATCGGCCGCATGGTGACGATCTCAACGCGTGTGAAGCGGTTTCAGCAAGTCCTTGAAATCGCGGAAACTTTCGACGAAGTATACTGTTCGGTCGGCACCCATCCACACAACGCCGCGGAAGAGCTGGACGTCACCACCGAAGAGCTTGTTCGTTTGGCTGCCCACCCGAAGGTGGTGGCGATCGGCGAGGCCGGTCTCGATTATTTCTACGACAAGGCGCCACGCGATGCACAGGCGCAAGGCTTTCGCAATCACATCGCCGCGGCGCGTGAAACAGGATTGCCGCTGGTCATCCATTCGCGCGATGCCGACGACGATATGGCTGGTATTCTCGAGGACGAAACAGGGAAGGGCGCCTTCCCCTTCATCCTGCATTGCTTTTCCTCGGGGCGTCGGCTTGCCGAAATCGGTGTCGCGCTCGGTGGTTACGTGTCGTTCTCAGGCATCCTGACATTCAAGAATTCGGCTGAGTTGCGCGCCATTGCCGCCGATGTGCCGCATGACCGACTGCTGGTCGAAACCGACGCGCCCTATCTGGCGCCTATCCCATTTCGCGGCAAGCGCAATGAGCCGGCCTATGTCGCGCACACGGCCAAGGCGCTGGCCGAAACAATCGGCGTCGGCGAGGCCGAAATCGCCGCGCTGACAACGAACAATTTCTTCCGCCTGTTCGGCAAAATGCCGCGACCTCCCGAGCAAAGTGCTTGGCCGAGCAAAGTGCCTGAACGATGACCGACCGGCTGCGCCTCACCATTCTCGGCTGCGGCTCGTCGCCAGGCACGCCGCGCATCACCGGCGACTGGGGTAAATGCGATCCGGACAATCCGAAGAACCGGCGCATGCGCACCGCCGCGCTGGTCGAGCGGATCGCGGCCAACGGCGGCCGCACGACCGTCGTCATCGACACCGGGCCTGATTTCCGCCAGCAGATGCTGTTGGCCCGCGTCAAACGCATCGATGCGGTCGTCTATACGCACCCGCATGCCGACCATATCCACGGCATCGACGATCTGCGCGGTTTCGTCCTCGATCAGCGCCAGCTGATCGATATCCACGCCGACATGGTGACCATGCTTCGGCTGCGGGAAGCATTCGGATACTGTTTCGAGACGCCGCGAGGCAGTTCCTATCCGCCGATCGTCAGGCCGCATCTCATCGACCACGCCAGGCCGGTGGTCATCGAAGGAGAGGGGGGTGTCCTCACCCTCGAGCCGTTGCCGCAGATCCATGGCGACATCATATCGCTCGGCTTCCGCATCGGCGCGCTCGCTTATTGCCCTGATATCAGCGGCTTTCCGGAGGCCACCGCCGAACGGCTGCGCGACCTCGACGTGCTGGTCATCGACGCGCTGCAGTACCGGACGCACCCAAGTCACCTGTCGCTTGGAGAAGCGCTTGAATGGATCGAGCGATTGGCGCCAAGACACGCCGTGCTGACGCATATGCATGTGCCGCTCGACTACGCCACGGTGATGGCCGAGACACCAGCCAACGTCGAGCCGGCCTATGATGGAATGACGATCGAAATCCGTTATGAGTCAGCATGATAGCAAGGGGTCTTCACGCCCCGCTCCTTGACCCGAACATGAACAGCGTCCAATCCACTCATAGCCGACGCGAGGATACGGAAGCGCCCCTGTGTGATCGTCCCACAACATTTCTAGGAGCAGCGCCTGGCTGATACCACGATGCCGGTGCGCGAGATCGACATACGAACCGCTCGATCGCAAACTCAATCGCTCGGTTTGACCTCTTATCGCAGCAGCCTAGCCGTTGCTGGCCGGGTCAAGGCAACACGCGGCTTGGCATCAAGCCGATGAAAACTATCGGCAACTACTTCTTCCGGCATCGCCCCAACGCGCTAGTTCCATAATCTATCTTATGCGACTTTCGGATGTCGCATCTTCGTCCGGACCGTCCTCGCGATAGAAGATGCTGTTTTCGTCAACCTTGATCCGGCGGTGTCGCAATTTTTGCCTCCTCGGTCATATCGATCTGGCTGGTAGCCGACCTCTTTGTCGTTTACGGCGCTGCCGCTTGAAGGTTCCCTGGAAATCCCAGACTCAAGAGATCCGTGTCGTTGAAAGTGGCCGGCTCCGCTAATCCGCCACCGCTCGCGGGACCGGCGGCAATTCGGGCGCATTCAGTCCCCTGAAGGGGTCGCGCCAGGCATCGATCTCTTCAAGCCGACGATACCAGCGGCTGACAGACGAATAGTCTTCAAGCGGCAGTCTGGCGGCATCGTTGAATGGCAGAAAGGTTGCCATTCGAAAGTCCGCGTAGGAAACCGAATTTCCGACCAGCCATTGCCGCTCGGCAAGCACGGCGTCGAGTATTGCGGCGGCGGCGCGGAAATGTCTTAGCCCCTCGTCCACCCGCTCCTGATCGATCGGGCCTATGCCATACCGCTGTTTGGTGCCACGTTCGAAATGCACCGTGTCGCAAGCGAATGCGAAGTGCTCCTTGCCCCAACTGAGCCACCGAATCATCTCGGGTTCGTCATCGCCGGTGCGCCAGAAATCCGAATGTGCGCCGCGCGAAAGCCGGCAGGCTATGGCGTCTGCCTCCCAGAGGCTTTTTCCCTCGTCTTCCACAAGGATGGGCAGTGAGAGATTGGGATTTAACGGGCGATACTTCTCTGCTTGTCCCGGAGCGAATGGCGAGGCGAATTCGAACTCGACTTTCGCATCGAGATAGCGTGCAACCGCAACGGCAAGCCGAGGATTGGGATTGCGGCTGAAGTACAGCTTCATCGGGCACCGCCGGTGTGGCCGGGTCTATCGAACAAGGGCGTCACAGCAGCCGTATCTGATAGCTCAGCACGCGCTTCGCACCAGGCACGATGAGCATCAGGCCCGGCTTGTCAATAAAATCGTCATCGAAGTCCACCGGGCTTGCAATGCCGTGCCAAGGTTCGATGCACAGGAACGGCGCGCCACCCGGCTTTGACCAGACGCCCAACTCCTGAACCCCTTGCCACGACATCTCGATCGCCGGACCACGGTCGGCGGCGTAGCGCACGCTGGTGCTGGCAGGCCGATCCAGAATCACCGCGTCCTCGTCAAACAGCCGTTCGGAGAGCTTGAGGATATTGCCTTCGACTGGCGTCGGCTGCGGCGTCGGCAACAGCAGGCCGTCCTTCAGCCGGCGGATCGGCGCAGCCTCGTCCTCTGCAAAGATCAGCCGGTAATCCGTCTTGGCCAGATCCGGCAGCAAGGGCCAATTGAACGCCGGGTGCGCCCCTATCGATGCAGGCAGCGGCTCGTCGCCGGTGTTGGTGATGTCGAAGCTCACACCAAGTTGCTTGCGGTCCAGCGCGTAGGTCACTTCAAGCCGAAAGGCGAAGGGGTAATGCGCACGGGTATCGGCGTCGTCGGTGAGGACCAATGTGCAGGACCCCGGCCCCCTCTCCGCCCAGGCAAACGGCTTGTCGCGCGCGAAGCCGTGCTGGGTCATCGGATAAGTCTGGCCTTGATGGTGCAACCGGTCGCCCTTCAGCCGCCCGACGATCGGGAACAGCACCGGCGAGTGACGCCTCCATTCCGGGCCGGCCTGCCACAGAAACTCCGTGCCGTCGGCATCGCGCAGAGAGACCAGTTCGGCGCCCTGCCCGACGACGGTCGCTGAGATGCCGTCGCCGCGAAGCATCAGGCTGTCTTGTTCCATATGTCCTCGCGGTTTGCTGGCGGGACAGCCAGGTTAGCAAAAGCCTTCGCGGACTCAAAGGGCGAGCATGTTGGCGCCTTCGTCCCGGTGCTTGCCGGATCAGATGGCGGTCAAGGGCAAGCCAGGCAGCACCTTGTCAAGGGTTATCGGAAATTCGCGCACCCTGACGCCGGTGGCGTTGTAGACGGCGTTGGCGACAGCAGCCCCCGCCCCGCAGACGCCGAGTTCGCCGAGTCCCTTGGCGCCGAGTGGATTGGCCTTGTCATCGTGTTCCTCGAGGAAGACTACCTCCATCCCGGCGATGTCGGCATTGACCGGAACGTGATACTCGGCAAGGTCGTGGTTGACGAAGTGGCCGTAGCGCCGATCGAGCACCGTCTCCTCCATCAGCGCCGCGCCGATGCCCCAGCTCATGCCGCCGATGATTTGCGAGCGCGCGGTCTTCGGGTTGAGGATGCGGCCGGCGCCAATCACTGCCAGAAAGCGACGCATCCGGATCTCGCCGGTATCGCAATCGACCGCGACCTCGGCGAAATGTGCGCCGTGGGAGTGCTGGGAATAGGCCTTGTAGGTTTCGGTAGCATTGGCGGCGGCAACCGAGCCTTCGGCCTCGAACCCGTCGGGGGCAATGCCGCGAATGAGATCGCTCAGCCTTGCCGAACGCTCGCCGACCCTGACTTCACCGTGGGCGAAGTTCGCCTCGCTGACATTGACGCCACGGAACGGCGAAGCTTCGCTCGACCGCGCCACTTCCAGGATCCGCTGCTTGAGGATGCTGCACGCCTGATGCAGCGCGGAACCCGAACTCGTCGCGCCCCAGGAGCCGCCGGAGCCGGCGGTGCGTGGGAAAAGGCTGTCGCCGAGCTCCACCTTGACAGATAAGAGCGGCAGGCCAAGGCTTTGCGCGGCGATCTGGGTCAAGATCGTATAGGTGCCGGTGCCGATATCGGTCATGTCGAGCCGTGCCGTTACCTGGCCGTCCCGGTCGATCGCGACCCGCGCCGTCGTCGCGCCGATATAGTTCGGACGGATCGCTGCCGCCATGCCGTAGCCAATGAGCTTGCGGCCCTCCCGGGTACGGCCGGGCACCGGATCCCGCCCCTGCCAGCCGAAACGACGCGCCCCCTCCTCCATGCAGGCCACGAGGTTGCGGGTCGAAAACGGCACACCGCGCTCCGGATCCTGTGTCGGCTCGTTGCGGATCCTGAGCTCGATCGGATCCAGCCCGAGACGCTCGGCAAGTTCGTCCATGGCGCATTCGAAGGCTAGCATGCCCGGCGCTTCGCCGGGCGAGCGCATCCATTCGCCGCGATTGATATCGAGTCGAACCAAGCGATGGCGCGTGAGGCGGTTCGGCGCCGCGTAGAGCGAGCGGGCAAAGGCCGCCGTCTGCTCGCAATACTCCTCGAAGCTCGACGTCGCCGACCAGACGTCATGCGAGATCCCGGTGAGCCGTCCGTCGGTGTCCGCACCGAAGCGCAACTGATGGATCATCTCGGCGCGATGGCCGGTGTTGGCGAACATCTGCTGGCGCGTAAGCGCGATCTTTACCGGACGCTGCAAGACCCGCGCCGCAAGCGCTGCCAGCACCGTGTCGGCATGGATAATCAACTTGGAACCGAAGCCTCCGCCGACGAAGGGGCTGACGATGCGCACGCGCTCCGGCGGCATGCCGAGCGTGCTGGCAACGCCTGCCCTATAATTCGCAAGCGTTTGCGCCGATGTATGGATCGTCAACTCGTCTCCTGACCAGACGGCGATCGTCGCATGCGGTTCCATGGGGTTGTGGTGCTCGAAGGGCGTCCGATAAGTGGCATCGATCTTGACCGGAGCTTGCGAGAAGGCGCCCTCGAAGTCGCCGACAACGCTGTCCGTCTCCAGGCCGGCATTTGTCCGCCTGGGTGCATAGGCATTGTCAAGATGCGCTTGTAGATCGTAGGCGCCCACCTCCTCTTCGTAGCGCACTCTGATGAGCCCCGCAGCCGCACGCGCCGCCTCGAACGTCTCCGCGACGACCAGCGCCACCGGCTCGTCATAGTAGCGTACGCTGTCACTGTTGAGCGCCGGTCGGGCGCGCGTGAAAACCTCCGGCACGGTCGGTGTCACCGTCGGGCCAAAATCCGGCTGTGGCGGAGCATTCCGGTGCGTCATGACGCCGACTACGCCCGGTGCCCTTTCGGCGTCCGAGATATCGATCTCCGCGATGCGGCCCTTGGCGATGGCGGCGCCGAGAATATATCCACAAGCTACGTCGTCGACTGCATGCTCATAGGCGTAAGTCGCGCGGCCGGTCACCTTCAACGGCCCGTCGATGCGGTCAACCGGACGACCAATGAATTCAGCATGTGGGGAAGATTTCACCGTTGAATGGGAATCAAAGCCGGTTGAATCGGCAGACTGTCCGCGAGGCGTTATGGTCTTGTGCATGGGCTCACCTGGCATGTTTAGTTCGCGGCGGCGGCGAGCGTGTGCCGCACCGTCCGTTTCGCCAGCGGGATCTTGAAGTCATTGTCGCCATGCCCGACCGCCTCGGCCAGCGCGGCTTCGGCGGCTTCGGTAAAAGCGCCATCGGACGCCACGGAGCCGGCGAGCGTTTGCTCAGCCGCAGTCGCGCGCCAGGGCTTGGCTGCGACGCCGCCCATGGCGATGCGGGCGCTGCGTATGCGGTCGCCACTTTTCTCGACGATCGCCGCCACCGACACCAGTGCGAAGGCATAGGAGGCTCGGTCGCGCACCTTGCGGTAAAGCTGCCGACCGGGTGGAGGGGGTGGCAAGGTGACCGCGGTGATCATTTCCCCATGGCCTAGCGCGGTCTCCACGTCGGGCGTTGCCCCGGGCAGACGATGGAGGTCGCCGATCGGAATGGTGCGGGCTTCGCCACCTGGCGACAAGGTCTCGATCCTGGCGTCGAGCCCGGCCATGGCAACCGCCATGTCGGAGGGATGAACCGCAATGCAGGCTTCGCTTGCACCGAGGACCGCATGCATGCGGTTGAAGCCTTGCAGCGCGGCACAACCGGAACCCGGCTCGCGTTTGTTGCACGGCATGTTGCGGTCGTAGAAATAGAAGCAGCGCGTGCGCTGCAGGAGATTACCGGCGGTCGAGGCCTTGTTGCGGATCTGGCCGGAAGCTCCCGCCAGCAGCGCTTGCGAGAGCATCGGGTATTGCGACCTCACCCGCGGCTCGGCGGCAAGATCGCTGTTGCGGACCTGTGCGCCGATGCGCAGGCCGCCTTCCACGGTTTCCTCGATCCGGTCGAGCGGCAGGCGGCTGATGTCGACGAGATGCGCCGGCCGCTCGATATCGAGCTTCATCAGGTCGAGGAGATTGGTGCCGCCGCTGATGAATTTGGCGTCCGGCCGATTGGCAACCGCGGCGGCCGCCTCTTCCGCCCTCCCGGCGCGCTCATAGGTGAAAGCCCGCATCGCTCACGCCTCCCCTGCCGCGTCGCGGATGGCGGCGACGATGTTCGGATAGGCAGCGCAACGGCAGATATTGCCGCTCATCCGTTCGCGGATCTCGGCATCGTTGAGCGCGACCGAAGCTGCCGCCACTTCGTCGCTGGCATGGCTCGGCCAACCCTCCCTGGCCTCGCCCAGCATGCCAACCGCGGAGCAGATCTGGCCGGGCGTGCAATATCCGCACTGGAAGCCGTCGCGGGCGATGAAGGCGGCCTGAACGGGATGAAGCCGGTTGCCGTCGGCGAGCCCTTCGATAGTGGTGATCTCGTCGCCCTCATGCATGACCGCGAGCGTCAGGCAGGAATTGATCCGACGGCCATTGACGAGGATGGTGCAGGCGCCGCACTGGCCGTGATCACAGCCTTTCTTCGAACCGGTAAGGCCGAGATGATTGCGGAACGTGTCGAGCAGCGTCGTCCGCGGATCGAGCTCGACGGCAAAGTCCCTGGCGTTGATGCGCAGCGACACCGGCATCTTTGGTCCCGGCGTGGTGGACGCGGCTGCGACGGCGGGCTCCAATTGCTGGGCTTCAACCGGAACCCCGGTTGCCAGCAGCAGACCGGTCGCCGCCCCTCCTTCCAGCACCGCTCGACGCGTCGGTCCGTTCCTGTTGTCCGTCTCAGCCATGCGTAATCTCCCGGTCACAAAGATTAGGGCTCGACAGCGACCCGACAGCTGGTGCGCCGGACACTCATCGACACCTATGGACGTGGTCCGGCAGGCTCGGCTTTTCTTTCAGGAAATCGGCGGCACTATCAGGATTCCGGAGAAAACTGCACCCGGTAGGCCCGAGGAGTCATGCCTCTGAGGCGCCGGAACGTCGCGGTGAAGTGGCTCTGGCTCGAAAAGCCGAAGCGAAAGGCAATGGTGCCGATGGACGCCCCGGTTTCACGCAGCACGACTTCCGCCCGCCGCACCCATTCCTCGATCACATAGGCGTAAGGTGCGAGACCGGTCGTCGCCTTGAAGCGGCGCGCAAACGTGTCGACTCCCATCTCTGCGACAGCCGCCAGTTCGCTCAGCGAAATGTCGGAGTTGATGCGTGCCTCGATGTATTCCTGGATGCGGGCAAACGTGCGGCGGCCGAGATGACCGTAGCGCACGGCCGGGAGCTGCTTGCCGGCCAGCATCGCCACGCGCAAGCTGACGAGCGCCGCCAGATGCTCGACATAGGCAGTGTCCGGCTTGTGGCCGAGCGCCATCTCGACCCGGAGCGAACTCAAAAGCGTAGCGATGACGTTGTCGCTCCTGTTCACCAGGATCGGCGTATCCGCCAGGCTTTCGCTTCCTGGAAATTCGGGATCGATCCACAGGGCCGAATAGGAAAGATTGACGTCCCGGTAGGTGCCGAGCCGCTCCGCGCCGGCGGGGACGAAGGTGAGGTCTCCCGGACGATCCATCCCGTCGTAGACAGACTTTTCCCCGGAGCGGATCGATGTATGCGACGTCCCGCCTTCCTCGGTCAGTACGACCAGATGGTGGGGAGCTGTCCAGCGGAGCTCAGCGTCCCGACACACCCAGCGCCGATTGTCGAAAACGACCGAAGAGTCGACCCAGGCTGCCGTTTGCAGGGCTTCCGACTTCTCCTCCCGGCTCCGAATCCGTCCGTGACCAAGCAAGGGTCTGAATGACATCGCGATATTTTACTGGTGCACTTTTGAGCAACAGAACGCTCGGGTTGGAATTATTCGCCTGGCCTCCGATGGCGAGATGATCAGCACGGAAGCCGGGCCTGCCCGATCTGGTTGATCGGGCAGGCTGGCAGGAAGGCGTTATTCGCGTTCGCCGGTGAAATTCAGCAACAGCTGGAAGATGTTGATGAAGTTCAGATAGAGCGAGAAGGCGCCGAAGACGGCGAGCTTCTGGCGCGATTCAGCGTCGAAGTTCTCGGCATACTGTTCCTTGATCGTCTGTGTGTCCCAGGCGGTCAGGCCGATGAACACGGCGATGCCGATCACAGAGATGGCGAACTGCAGCGCGGTCGAGCCGAGGAAGATGTTGACGATGCTGGCGATCACCACGCCGATCAGGCCCATGATGAGGAACGACGAGAACTGGGTCAGGTCGCGCCTGGTCGTGTAGCCGTAGAGGCTGGTGGCGCCGAACATGGTGGCGGCGATGAAGAAGGTGCGCGCGATGCTGGTTCCGGTGAAGACCAGGAATACCGAAGCGAGCGACAGGCCCATGACCGCGCAGAAGGCCCAGAACATCGCCTGGGCGCTGGCCGCCGACATGGTCTGCATCTTGAACGAGAACAGCACGACGAAGGCGAGCGGCGCCAGCATCACCACCCATTTCAGCGGGCTAGAGAAAATCGGCACGTAGAGCGCCGGCGTCGACGAGATCATGAAGGCGACGAGGCCGGTGACCACCAGGCCGACGCCCATGTAGTTGTAGACGCGCAGCATGTGCTGGCGCAGGCCCTCGTCGAAGATGGCGCCGGTTTGGGCGGCGGCGCCGGTGCGGTATCCCAGATTGGGCGTGTTCATTTGCATTCTCCTTTGTGGATCGGTCAGTAAAGCGTGGATCGATCAGTAAAGCGTCTTGGCGAGCGTCTCGGCGGCACGGTCGAGGTCGTGGACCTCGCTTCGTCCGACCACCGCATAGGCAACCTCGCCGATCTGGAAATAGGCCGATGAGATGTCGCCCGAAGGCGCCACGGTCGGCTTGACGACGTCGAAGGTTCCCGGCCGGATCGCGAACAGCGACACCAGCCCCATGTCTTTGGTCTCGACCGCCATCTCGACGCTCGGGCCAAAGCGCGACGGATAGATCTGCACGTCGCGGACCTTCCAGTCCTCAGGCAGCGACGGCATGACGATGGCGGTCGCGGCGCGGATCTCGCCGGCGTTGTAATTGGGCGCTTCCGGCTGCGACGGCATGCTCTCGCGCACCAGCGTCGTCCTGTGGGCCCGCACCGCCTCGTCGACATAGGCGGGCGGCTGCGGCGAGGCGACGACCTGGGTCACCGACATCGGCCCGATGATGCCGTTCGCCAGCCAGCCGGCGGCGACGAAGGCAGCGACCGCCGCCGCGCGCTGCAACACGCCGAAGATGCGGCCGCGGGCAAGCCCCCTCTCCAGCCGCCGCGCGGCGTCGGCGGTCGCGGGCCGCGCCATGCCCCAGGAGCCGGCAAGCGCCACGCGCAGTTCATCGCGGGTTCGGAGATCCGACATCACGCGCGCCGCTGCCTCCGGCCGGGCGGACAGAAATGCCTCGACCTCGATGCGGCGGGCGACGTCGATCTGGTCGTCGACATAGGCGTCGAGATCGATATCGGTCACGGGATCGACAGCTGCTGTCATGACTGGCCTCCAACGATCCTGAGGTGGTTTTTCGCCTTCGCGGGTGCCGCCGCCTCCATCTCTCGCAATGCGGCACGCGCCCTGCCGATGCGTGACATCAGCGTTCCCAGGGGCACGCCGCTGGCATCGGCGGCTTGGCTGTAGGAAAGGCCTTCGATGGCGACGAGGTGCAGCGCCGAACGCTGTTCTTCCGGCAGGCTGAAAAAGGCTTCTCGCACTTGAGCCAGGCGCACCGAATGCTCCTGCGGCGCCGGCGTGCTGCCATCGGCAAGATATCCGGCCTGTTGGAGGCGCGAGGCTTCCGACCCGCGGGATCGCATCTTGTCGATGAAGGTGTTGTGGACGATCGACAGCAGCCAGGCGCGCAGGTTTCCACCGGAGCGGAAGGTGTCGCGCCGTTCATAAGCGCGCACCAGCGCGTCGTGGACGAGATCCTCGGCATCCGCGCTGTCGCGCGTCAGCGAGCGCGCGTAGCGGCGCAGCGAACCGAGCTGTCCTATGATGTCAAAGCGTGGCATCGACGGTTTCATGTCCAGTTTACGGAGCATGTGGGGATTTTAATCCCTGCCCTGCCAATTTTCTTCGCCGGGTTCGCTGGAGGACATCGTTCGCTGCTGCCCCCAGAAAGCTTTGTGCAGGCTGAGACGGCAGGAAAAGCGCTGGCGAAACGCGACCGATTTGCGTATCACTCCGCCGCCATTGGAGCCGTATCGATGTTTGAAGCCCTGCAGCCCGCCCCCGCCGACAAGATCCTTGCGCTGATCGGCCTTTATCGCGCCGACCCGCGGCCCGACAAGGTCGACCTCGGTGTCGGCGTCTACAAGGATCGCGACGGCAAGACGCCGGTCATGCGGGCCGTGCGCGAAGCCGAAAAGCGGCTGCTGCAGGGGCAGGACACCAAGACCTATCTCGGCCTTGCCGGCGATATCGGTTTCAACATTGTGATGGCCAAGCTCGCCTTCGGTCCCGGCGCCGACATGACACGCATCCGCGCGGCACAGGCGCCCGGCGGCTCCGGAGCGCTGCGGCTGGTGGCGGAATTGCTGAAGCGGACACGCTCTGACGCAACCATCTGGCTGTCGGACCCGACCTGGCCGAACCACATGCCGGTGATGCGTGCTGCCGGCCTGCAGATCCGCGAATACCCCTATTTCGACGCCGCATCGGGCACTGTGCGTTTCGACGACATGCTGGCAGCGCTGCGGACGGCAAAGAGCGGCGACGTCGTGCTGCTGCATGGCTGCTGCCACAACCCGACCGGCGCCAATCTGGATGCGGCACAGTGGGCGGCCGTAGCCGAGCTGGTCGTCGAGCGCGAACTGCTGCCGTTTGTCGACATCGCCTATCAAGGCTTTGGCGATGGCCTCGAGGCCGACGCCCTCGGTTTGCGCCTGCTGGCCGCGAAGGTTCCGGAAATGGTGGTCGCCTCGAGCTGCTCGAAGAATTTCGCCGTCTACCGCGACCGTGTCGGCGCGGCAATGGTCCTGGCCAGGGACGGCGCACAGGCTGATGTGGCGATGAGCCAGATGTTGTCGGCGGCGCGCGCCATGTATTCGATGCCGCCGGATCACGGTGCGGCAGCCGTGCGCATCGTGCTGGAAGACGCCGCCTTGCGTGCGGACTGGGAGGCGGAACTCGAAGAGATGCGGCTGCGCATGCTCAGGCTCCGGATCCAGTTCGCCGAAGCGCTGCGGCGTCAGTCCAATTCCGATCGTTTCGATTTTGTCGCCAGCCATCGCGGCATGTTCTCTCGCCTTGGCCTCACGGAAGCGCAAGTCGAACGGTTGCGTTCCGAGCACGGCATCTACATGGTCGGCGACAGCCGCATCAATGTGGCAGGCCTGCCCGAGGACGGCATGGACGAACTCGCCAAGGCGATCGTCTCTGTACTCGACTGAAGCGGCTCACCTGTGGACAAGGCTTCCGAGCCGGCTGACAGCGTTGCCCGCGCGGCTGGCCGCGGGATAGCATCCGATAGACTGTTTTGACGCAATTCCGGACAAAAACCGTTTCACACTTTTCCTGGAATAGCTCTAGATGACGCCATCGAAAGACATTTCGCGCCTGATCGAGATCATGGCGGCGTTGCGAGCCCCAAAGACCGGTTGTCCCTGGGACATCGAACAGGATTTTTCGACCATCGCGCCCTATACGATCGAGGAAGCCTATGAGGTGGCGGATGCCATCGCGCGCGGCGACCTCGACGATCTGCGCGACGAGCTCGGCGATCTTCTGCTGCAGGTCGTCTACCACGCGCAAATGGCTGAAGAGGCGGGTGAATTCGCCTTCGGCGACGTGGTCCAGGCGATCACCACCAAGATGATCCGCCGCCACCCGCATGTCTTCGGCGACAAAAAGGCCCGCAGCGCCGGCATGGCCAAGGGCATGTGGGAAAAGATCAAGGCCGAGGAGAAGGCGGAGAAACGACAAGCACGCCTCGCCCGGGGCCTCGACCCCGAGGACAACGGCAAGGGGTTTCTCGACAGCGTGCCGGTCGCCCTGCCCGCTCTGACGCGAGCCCTGAAACTTCAGGAGAAGGCCGCTCGCGTCGGCTTCGACTGGAGCGAGGCAGCCCCCATCCTCGACAAGATCGAGGAAGAGATCGGCGAATTGCGCGAGGCTCTGGCGAAAGGCGAGACGGCCTCGATCAAGGACGAGTTCGGCGACATGCTGTTTGCCGTCGTCAATCTCGGCCGGCACCTTAAGCTCGATTCGGAAGCAGCGCTGAGTGGCACCAACGAGAAATTTCGCTCACGCTTCCATTATGTCGAACAGGCCCTGGAAAAATCCGGCAGCACGCTGGAAAAGGCTAATCTGGCCGAGATGGAAGCGCTGTGGCAGGAAGCCAAAGGCGTGAAATAACCCGCGTTAGCCGTTGTTTTTCCGACGCAATCTGCTTTCGATCTCTTCGCGGGCGCTTTGCGTGGCCTTGAGCGAGATCGTGGCGCTGCCATCATCATTGTCGCTTCGCGAAACGACATCGCCATTGCGATAGAGCCAGTCGACAAGGCCGAACTGCGCCGGCTCGATCGTCACCGTCAGGTCTTCGAGTTCGCCCGCCATCCGTGTCTCGATGATCGCCTTCAGCGCATCGATCCCCTCGCCGGTCACCGCCGACACCGCAATCGGCGGCGCCTTGCTGGCATCGGCGCCATCGGCGAGCAGCCGGCCTCTGTTGCCTTCGTCGAGCCGGTCGATCTTGTTCCAGACTTCGATGACCCGTTTGGCGTCACCGGCGTCGACACCGAGGTCGGCGAGGATGCGCTCGACATCCTCGGCCTGAGCCGCGGTGTCCGGATCGGAAATGTCGCGCAGGTGGATGACGAGATCGGCCTCGACCACCTCTTCCAGGGTGGCGCGGAAAGCCGCGATCAGATGCGTCGGCAGGTCCGAAATGAAGCCGACCGTGTCCGAAAGGATGATCGGCGTACCATGCGGCAGGCGCACGCGGCGAAGCGTCGGATCGAGCGTGGCGAACAGCATGTCCTGCGCCAGTACATCCGCTCCGGTCAGCCGGTTGAACAGCGTCGACTTGCCGGCGTTGGTGTAGCCGACGATCGCCACCACCGGAAACGGCACCTTCTTGCGCTTGGCGCGGTGCAGGTCGCGGGTGCGGCGCACCGTTTCCAGCTCTTGCTTCAGCTTGATGATCTTTTCCTGCAACTGCCGCCGGTCGGATTCGATCTGCGTTTCGCCAGGGCCGCCGAGGAAGCCGGCGCCGCCGCGCTGGCGCTCGAGGTGGGTCCAGCTGCGCACGAGGCGACCCTTCTGGTAGTTGAGATGGGCGAGCTCGACCTGCAGCGTGCCTTCCTTGGTGCGCGCGCGTTCGCCGAATATCTCGAGGATCAGCCCGGTGCGGTCCAGCACCTTGGCGTCCAGCTCTTTCTCGAGATTGCGCTGCTGCACCGGGGTCAGCGGATGGTCGACGATGACCACTTCGGCATGCCCCTCTTTGACGATTTCCGCGAATTCCGCGACCTTGCCGCTGCCGAGCAGCGTCGCCGGGCGCGGATCGTTGACGGTCACCACCGCGGTATGGATCAGATCAAGGTTGATGGCGCGGGCAAGGCCGACGGCCTCATCGTGACGAGCATCAGCCGAACGCATCAGCCGTGGACGGTTGGTCTCGTCGTCGTTGCGCTGGTGGCGGGTAAGGACGGGCACGATGACAACGGCCCGGGTCGGGCCCTTGGCTTCCGTCCCGGGATGATGCGCTGGTTTTCCGCGAACGGTAGCGTCCGCGTCTTTCTCACGTGCCAATCAGGCGCCCTGACTTTCCTCGCCATCGAACATCTGAACCGGCTGGCTCGGCATGATCGTGGAAATGGCATGCTTGTAGACGAGCTGGGAGTGACCGTCACGGCGCAGCAGGACACAGAAATTGTCGAACGAAGTGACCACGCCGGTCAGCTTGACGCCGTTGATGAGGAAGATGGTGAGCGGGTTCTTGCTCTTGCGAACTGAATTCAGGAACAGGTCCTGAAGGTTTTGCGATCGTTCCGCCATTGTTCTTGTCTTTCGCCGATCCCCTTCGGTTTGCAAGCCAATGCGCCAAATTAACGGGCGCATGTCAAGCTCGCAAACACCGTCTTGTCGTCAGTAACGACAAGCAGAACGAGATATATTGATGTTCATTCCACCTGTGCGGTTATCAGGCTGGACTTTTTTCCGCAATGTCAAAAAAGGCTTGCCGCAACGAAAGTGTTACTGAGCCGGGGTGCCCATTGGCGACCGGATCGCCGTCGATGGCCACGACCGGCATGGCGATTGTCGTTGCGGAGCTGATGAACGCCTCGCGTGCCGCCTTGGCCTCGGCGACGGAAAAGCCACGCTCCTCGATCTTCAGGCCTAGCTTGGCCGCCACTTCAAACATGGTCGTGCGGGTGATTCCGCGCAGGATGCCATGCTCGGCCGGCCTGGTGACAAGGACACCATCCCGGGTGACGATCCAGGCGTTGGACGACCCGCCTTCCTTGACGTTACCATCGGTGTCGACGAACCACGCCTCCTGCGCGCCAGCTTCCTTGGCCTTCTGCTTGGCCAGTACATTGGGCAGCAGCCCGACACTCTTGATGTCGACGCGATCCCAGCGGTTCTCCGGCACCGTGATGACCGAGATGCCGGTCTCGGCGCGCTTTGCTCCAGCGGCAGGATCGGCCTTCCTGGCGGTCACCACCAGGGATGGCTTGGTGTCGGCGGACGGGAAGACAAAGTCGCGGCTGGCGACGCCGCGCGTCACCTGGACATAGACCAGGCCGTTGGCGACATGATTGCGGTTGACCACCTCGCGCAGGATCAGCGGCAGCACGCCTGCAGTGACCGGCCAGGCGATCGACAATTCGGTCAGCGAGCGGTTCAGCCGGGCCAGATGGCGCGGCATGTCGACGATGAAGCCACGCGCCACCTCGCAGACCTCATAGACGCCGTCGGCGAACTGATAGCCACGATCCTCGATATGCACGGCAGCGTCCGCGTGAGCGACGTAGCGCCCGTTGACATAGGCAATGCGCGGCATTGGCGACCCCTCGGAAATTCTCGGGCTTTCTTATGCGATTCCGCCGCCGCCGTAACCGGCAAATGGTTGGCCCAAGTGCGGATGGCCGGACGCCGTGCTCAGACGCCCAGGGACTTCAGCTTGCGATGCAAGGCGGAGCGCTCCATGCCGATGAACTCGGCGGTTTTCGAGATGTTACCGCCGAAGCGATTGATCTGGGCGATCAGGTAGTCCTTCTCGAACTGTTCGCGCGCCTCGCGCAGCGGCAGCGCCATGATGTGCTGGTCGGATTGATTCGGCGTGCGCGGCATGACATCGCCGATCTCGGCCGGCAAAAGGTCGGCGGTGATCGGCGCATCGACGTCGTCGCCGCGGGCCAGGATCATGAGACGCTCGACATTGTTGCGCAGCTGACGAACGTTGCCCGGCCAATTGTGCGCCTGCAGTACGGCCAGCGCGTCATCGCCGATGCGGCGCGGCTTGATGCCGGCCTGGCGCGCGATCTGCTTCATGAAATTGTCGACGAGGTAGGGAATGTCCTCGCGCCGCTCGGCCAGTCCCGGCACCATGACCGGAACCACCGCCAGGCGGTGGTAAAGATCCTCGCGGAAACGGCCGTCGGCTATCATCGCTTCGAGGTTCTGCGAGGTCGACGAGATGATGCGGACATCGACCTTGACCCGCTTGGTGCCCCCTACCCGCTCGAACTGCTGCTCCACCAGCACGCGCAGGATCTTGTTTTGCGTTTCGCGCGGCATGTCGGCGACTTCATCGATGTAAAGGATGCCACGATGGGCCTCCTCCAGCGCGCCGACCTTGCGCTCGACACCGTTCGATTCGGTGCCGAACAGCTCGATCTCCATGCGCTCGGGCGTAATGTTGGCGGCGCTCAGCGTCACGAACGGCGCGGTTTTACGCGCCGACAGCGTGTGGATGGCACGCGCGGCCAGTTCCTTGCCCGAACCTGACGGGCCGATGATCATCACGCGGCTGTTGGTCGGGGCGACGCGTTCGATGGTCTGGCGCAACTGGCTCATCGCCGACGACATGCCGATCAGATCGAAGGTTTCGCCGCTGCGCAGCTTGAGGTCGGAAACCTCGCGCCGCAGTTTCGAGGTCTCGAGCGCACGCTCGGCAATGAGGATCAGCCTGTCGGCCTTGAACGGCTTTTCGATGAAGTCATAGGCGCCGCGACGGATGGCGGAGACCGCCGTTTCGATGTTGCCGTGGCCCGAGATCATCACCACCGGCAAGGTCGGGTGCATCGTCTTGATCTCGTCGAGCAGCGCTAGGCCGTCCAGACGCGAGCCCTGCAGCCAGATGTCGAGGAAAATCAGCCGCGGCGCCCGATCGGCGATCGCCGCCAGCGCGCTGTCGGCATCGAATGCCGTGCGGGTTTCGTGACCTTCGTCGCTCAGGATGCCCGCGACGAGTTCACGGATGTCTTCCTCGTCATCGACGATGAGAATATCAGACGCCATTACCGACCTTTTCAGTTTCTCTTTCGTTTTCCGTCCTGCTTTCGCCGCGTGGAGCCGCGGCGGCCGCGGGCGGCAGGATGATGCTGATCATCGCGCCGCGTCCGTCGTGGAAATCCGGGGGCGCATCGTGAAGTTCCAGCCTGCCACCATGGTCCTCCACGATCTTCTTGACGATAGCGAGGCCAAGCCCGGTACCTTTCTCGCGCGTCGTCATATAGGGCTCGAGCAACCGCTGGCGATTTTCGCGCGGCAGGCCTTTGCCATTGTCGATGACGTCGATGCGAATCGCACCATTCTGGCGCCCGGCTTGAATCCGGATTATGCCGTGCGAACCATCCTTTTGTTCCAATCCGTCAATCGCCTCGGCGGCGTTCTTGATCACATTGCCGAAAGCCTGCGCCATCAGACGGCTGTCGAAGGTGCCCTTGAGCGGCTCGTTGCCGAAGACGCGTTCGAAGGCAATGTCGGCCCGGCTGACTTCAACCAGGAACGAGGCCTCGCGCAACGATTCGCGCAGGTCGATAGCCTTCATCTCGGGCTTTGGCATACGGGCGAAAGCCGAGAATTCGTCGACCATGCGGCCAATGTCCTCGACCTGACGGATGATGGTGTCGGTGCACTGATCGAAAATTTCGCGGTCCTCGGTGATGACCTTGCCGAAGCGTCGCTTGATGCGCTCGGCCGAAAGCTGGATCGGCGTCAGCGGATTCTTGATTTCGTGGGCGATGCGCCGCGCCACGTCGGCCCAGGCGGAGGAGCGCTGCGCCTGAACCAGATCGGTGATGTCGTCGACCGTCACGACATAGGATTTTTCCTCCGAGCCGTCATCGCCGGCCTCGATGGTGATCTGCACGTTGAAGGTCCGCTCGGCACCCGCACGGTAGAAGGTCACCTGCTCGCGGTAGACAGGCTTGCCGGACTTGCGGCCGATCTCGAAGACGCGACCGACATGTGGCAGCACGGCTGAGAGGTTCTGCCCAAGGGCGGCGTTGGCTGAAATGGCCAGCATCGCCTCGGCCGAACGGTTGACGATGGTGACGATGCCGTAGGGGTCGACGCCGATGACGCCGGCGGTAACACCGGCAAGCACGGCTTCCGAAAAGCGGCGCCGTTCGTCGATCAGGTCCTTGGCCGACAGGATCTCGTTGCGCTGTGATTTCAGCTCCAGAAGCATCTTATTGAACGTGTCGCCGAGCGAGGCGACATCGCCATCCGATGGCCTGACGGGAACTGCAACGTCGAGATTGCCGGTCGCCACCTCGTCGGCGGCACCGATAAGCTGGCGAATAGGCCGGACCAGACGGTCGGCGACGGCGATGCCGGTCCAGATCGCGGACAGGATGATGATCAGCGTCAGCGACAGATAGGGCAGCGCGAAGGCCACCTGCGAAGTGCGGCGGTTGTCTTCCAGCCCGCGATATTCGTCGGTGTTGGACCTGACGATCTGCCTTGCCTTGATCACTTCCGGATCGACGAGGCGAATGGTGTAGAGATAGAGCCCTTCGATCTCGCGCAGCTTGACGATGGCGCCCATGATGTTGCGCGTTTTCGGCTCGATCAGCACCGGCTTGCCGTCGGCAGCGCTCGCCACGGCGCCTTCCGGCGGCTCGGGCATGGCGAAATTCGTATCGGTCTTGGCGCTCATCACGAAAGAGCCGTCAGGCTTGATCAACGCCGCATGCGCCAGCGACCGGCCCACGGCTTCCTTGTTCATCAGGTCGAGGAAACCGGTTCGATCGAGACCGTAGAGCGTGCGCGACGCATCGAGATCATAGGCCATCGACAGTGTCGTGCCCTGCAGGTTGCGGGCATTTTCCTGGACATAGGCGTCGGCGATCGACAGCGACGAATTGACGATCGTCTTGGTGCGGATCTCGAACCAGCGGTCGAGGCCGATATCGAGTGTGATCGAGGCGATGATGGCCACCATGATCGCGGGAATGGCGGCAACCAGAGCGAACATGGCGACGATGCGCACATGCAGCCGCGAGGCCGCCTTGCCGTGCCGGCGCGCCATCAGGATGCGGTGCACTTCACGCCCGACCAGCGCGATGAGGAACAGGACGAAAGCGGCGTTGAGGGCAATCAGCGCCAGCGTCGTCGACTCGTTCGGCGTGATCGGCGTGGCGCCGACAAGGATGGTGAACGAGATCGCCGCCGTCATCAGCGCGCCGACGACCGCGACCACGCCGGGCAGCGCCAGCAGCCGGCGCCCGTCACGCGCGCCGGGTTCGCTGAAAAGCGGTTGGTTTGTTGTCGGTGCCTGCGGAGCCATGTCGCCGTCTAGAGCCATGATTGCGTCGGATGTATGCAACGCATTGTGGCGATTATGCAACAAGTGTGACCGAGACGGAAATCTTTCGCGAGCCGTCCCCCGAAAAGAGAGCGAGGTTCGGATTGGGCTCAGCCCTGCCGCGACGATTTGTAGACGTTGACGCCGAGTTCGCGAATCTTCTTGCGCAGCGTGTTGCGGTTCAAGCCCAGCAATTCGGCGGCCTTGATCTGGTTGCCGCGGGTGGCCGTCATCGAGGCCAGGACCAACGGATATTCGACCTCGGCCAGAATGCGCTGGTAGAGGCCGGCGGGCGGCAATTCGCCGGCAAAGGAGGCGAAATAGCGCTGCAGGAAATGCTCGGCCGCCTGGCCGATCGACAGGTCGTCGGGAATGAGGTTGCCGCCGCCCGGCACTACCGGACGTTCGCCGGTCTTGAGCTCGGCTTCGATGATCTCGGCGGAAATCTCGTCCTGCGAATAGAGCGCGGCGAGCCTGCGAACCAGGTTTTCCAGTTCGCGCACATTGCCCGGCCACGGATAGCGCTTCATCAGTTCGATGCCGCCCGACGAGATGCGCTTGGTCTGCAGGCCTTCCATCTCGCCGAGCTTGAAGAAGTGGCGGACGAGGTCCGGCACGTCCTCGGAGCGCTCGCGCAACGCCGGCAGCCTGAGCGGCACGACGTTGAGGCGATAGAAGAGATCCTCGCGGAAAAGCCCCTGGTTGATCAGCGTGCGCAGATCCTTGTTGGTGGCGGCGACGATGCGTACGTCGGTCTTGATCGGCGTGCGTCCGCCAACGGTCGTGTACTCGCCCTGCTGCAGGACGCGCAGCAGGCGCGTCTGCGCCTCCATCGGCATGTCGCCGATCTCGTCGAGGAACAGCGTGCCACCCTCGGCCTGCTCGAAGCGGCCGGTCGAGCGGTTCTGCGCGCCGGTGAAGGCGCCCTTCTCGTGGCCGAACAGCTCCGATTCGATCAGATCGCGCGGGATTGCCGCCATGTTGATGGCAACGAACGGGCCGCCGCGACGGCGGCCATATTCATGCAGCGCGCGCGCCACCAGCTCCTTGCCGGTGCCGGATTCGCCCGAAATCATTACCGTCAGGTCGGTCTGCATCATGCGCGCCAGCATGCGGTAGATGTCCTGCATGGCTGCCGAGCGGCCGACCAGGGGCATTGCGTCGGGCTGTTCTTCCGGCCGCGCATCGATCTTCGGCCGCCGCGGTTCGGAAAGCGCCCGGTTGACGATGTTAAGCAGCTCGGTCAGGTCGAACGGCTTCGGCAGGTATTCGTAGGCGCCGGTTTCGGAGGCGCGGATCGCCGTCATGAAGGTGTTCTGGGCGCTCATGACGATAACCGGCAGTTCCGGCCGCGCCTTCTTGATGCGCGGCAGCATGTCGAAGGCATTCTCGTCCGGCATCACCACATCGGTGATGACCAGATCGCCCTCGCCCGCCGCCACCCAGCGCCATAGCGTCGAAGCGTTGGAGGTGACGCGCACCTCGTGGCCGACGCGCGATAGAGCCTGGTTTAGGACGGTGCGGATCGCCGCATCGTCGTCGGCGACGAGAATATTGCCGCGAACGGTCATTTGCGGTCTCCTTCACCGTCTTCATCGGCGCCGTGTGGCGTCTCTTTCCAGGCCGGCATCAGGATGCGGAATGTGGTCCCGCGCGGCGTCGATTCGCATTCGATGATGCCGCCATGCTCGCCGACGATCTTGGCGACCAGCGCCAACCCCAGCCCCGAGCCGTTTGGCTTGGTGGTGATGAACGGGTCGAACAGGATCGGCAAAATATCTTCCGAGACGCCCGAGCCGTTGTCGCGCACGCAGAATTCCAGCGGCAGCGAGACGCGGTCCTGCGTGCCCGGAACGGAAACGCGGATGCCCGGCCGGAAGGCGGTCGACAGAACGATCTCGCCCTGTGGGTCGCTGCCGATCGCCTCGGCGGCGTTCTTGACCAGGTTGAGGAACACCTGGATGAGCTGGTCACGGTTGGCAAACACCGGAGGCAATGAAGGATCATAATCCTCCAATATCTTGATTCTCTTGGCAAAACCGTTCTTGGCAATTGCCTTCACATGGTCGAGCACGACATGGATGTTGACGGGGTAGCGATCGATCGGCCGCTCGTCGGAAAACACCTCCATGCGGTCGACCAGCGACACGATGCGGTCGGTCTCGTCGGTGATCAGCCGCGTCAGCGCACGGTCCTCGTCGGAAGCCGACAGTTCGAGGAGCTGGGCAGCACCCCGGATGCCGGAGAGCGGGTTTTTGATCTCATGGGCTAGCATCGCCGCCAGACCGGTCACCGAGCGCGCCGCGCCCCGATGCGTCATCTGCCGGTCGATCTTGTCGGCCATCGACCGTTCCTGGAACATCACCACCACGGAACCCGGAAATTCCGGCACCGGCGCGACATAGAGATCGACGACCTTCTCGATGCCGAGGCGCGGCGACGATACGTCGACCCGGTATTCGTTGACCGGAGCCCGGCGCTCGCGCACCTGATCGACCAAGGTCAGTAAAGGGCTGCCGAACGGAATGAGCTTGGACAGGGTGTTGCGCGCCAGCATCGTCGCGCTCGAGCGAAAGAAATCCTCGGCATCGGCGTTGGCGTAGGTGATGAACCCGTCCGTATCGACCATGATTACCGGGCGGCGGATGGTGTTGAGCACGATATGGGCGGCGTCGGCCATCTCGCTGCCCTGTGTGACGTTGGCGTTCATGCCGCGCTCCGCAGGTTCAATGGTTGCGGATCGCGCGAAAACACGTCGCGCAGCAAGCCAATGACGCGCGCGGGCTCGAATGCGGTCAGTATGGCCCTTCGGCTGTCGTCGGCGACACCGCCGGCATGGCGGTCGAGATACCAGCCGAGGTGCTTGCGCGCCTGGCGTAGGCCGCTCTCGACGCCATAAAGTGCCAGCATGTCCTCATAGTGGGCGACGACATAGTCGGCCAGCGCCATCGGGCCCCGTGGAAGCTTTGGCGTCGTCTCGCCTGTCGCTTCCGCCGCAATGCCGCCGGCGATCCAGGGAGCACCACAATGCGCCCGGCCGACCATCACGGCATCGGCGCCGGATTGGTCGAGAATGTCGGCAGCTTCCGCTGGCGAAGAAACATCGCCATTGGCGACGACCGGGATGGACACGGCTTCCTTGACGCGGGCGATGGCGCGCCAGTCGGCCTTGCCTTGATAGAATTGGCAGCGCGTGCGGCCGTGCACGGTCACCATCCTGACGCCGGCCTGCTCGGCGCGGCGCGCCAGCATAGGCGCGTTGAGCGCGCCTTCGTCCCATCCGAGCCGCATCTTGACCGTCACCGGCACGTCGACCGCGCCGACAACGGCGTCGATCAGCGACAGCGCATGGTCGAGATCCAACATCAATGCCGAGCCGGCATAGCCGCCAGTAACCTTCTTGGCCGGGCAGCCCATGTTGATGTCGATGATGTCGGCGCCCTCGCCGGCGGCTATCCTGGCGCCTTCCGCCATGTGCGCAGCCTCGCGGCCGGCAAGCTGGACCATATGGACCGGCAGCCCGGAGTGGCGTATGCGCAGGTTGAAACCGGTCCTGCCCTTGGCAAGCTCGCCGCTGGCCACCATTTCGGACACGACCAGGCCTGCGCCATGCGCGTGGGCGCGTTGCCGGAACGGCTCGTCTGTAATCCCCGACATCGGCGCGAGGAACACGCGATTGCGGATTTTCACACCACCGACATCGAGCGGCGCGGCCAATTTGGTCAAGTTAACCATGCACAAAAACCAAGCACGTTCATTCGCTGCACATTCTCTAGCCAGAACCGCCGCAATGTGCAACGCGGAATGACGCCACATTAAGGCGCAATTGGAAAAATGCCGGCCTTCGGGATTGGCGGCGACCAAAGCGCCGCGCGTCACTCAGGACGGGCTTTGACACTTTGGAATTTCACACTTAGCGCATGATCTTTCCGAAAACCGATTACACTTTTCGGGATCGTACGTTAGGACCAGTCAACATGACTGACGCAAGTGAAAATCGCGTTTCAAGTGAGGATGGCAAGGTCGCCGTGGTGATCGTTGCGGCCGGCCGCGGCGCGCGTGCCGGACAGGCCAATGGGCCGAAGCAATATCAACACATTGGCGGCTATGCCGTCATCGCGCACACAATGGAAATTTTTCTGACCCACTCGCGAATCGGCGAGGTTGTTGTCGCCATCCATGCCGACGACCACGAACTGTTCCTGCAGGCGGTGGGCGCCAACGCCGAACGGGTCATCCTCATCATGGGCGGGGCGACCAGGCAGGCATCGGTCCGGCTGGGACTGCTTGCGCTGAGAAGCCACGCGCCAGGGCGGGTTCTGATCCACGACGCCGTCCGTCCGTTCGTCGACGCGGACCTTATCGACCGCACGATCGCTGCCATCGGCGAGCGCGAGGGGGCGTTGCCTGCCCTGCCCGTCGCCGACACGCTGAAACGTGAGTCGGCCTCTGGCGTGGTCGGAGAAACCGTTTCCCGCAGTGGGCTTCACGCGGCGCAAACGCCACAGGGCTTTCCGTTCTGGCCCATTCTTGCCGCGCACGAGAAAGCCCATCATCTGGGAAAAATGGATTTCACCGACGACGCCGCGATCGCCGAATGGGCGCATATTCCGGTCAGGATCGTTCCGGGCTCGCCGGATAATGTCAAACTCACCTGGGCACGGGATATTGCGATGGCGGACCAGAGACTTTCCGGCGAACGCGTGCGCTTTCCCGACATCCGGACCGGCAATGGTTACGACGTCCATGCCTTCGAGCCCGGCGACCATGTCACCCTGTGCGGCGTCGCCATTGCGCATGACAAGAAACTGTCCGGCCATTCCGACGCCGATGTCGGCCTGCACGCCTTGACCGATGCGCTGCTGGCGACTTGCGGCGCCGGCGACATCGGCACGCATTTCCCGCCGTCCGACCCGCAGTGGAAAGGCGCTGCGTCCAGGATATTCGTCGAGCATGCGGCAAGGCTGGTGCGCGAGCGCGGCGGACGCATCGCCAATGCCGATATCACGCTGATCTGCGAGGCGCCGCGTGTCGGCCCGCATCGTGACGCGATGACCGCGGCTCTGTCGCGGATGCTGGCAATTTCACCGGACCGCATCTCGATCAAGGCGACAACCAACGAGAAGCTCGGCTTTGTCGGGCGCGAGGAAGGCATAGCGGCGATCGCAACCGCCAGCGTGGTGTTTCCCGGCGAGGTGCCGGAATGAGTAACAACGAGTTGGCAAATGCCTTGCTGCAAGCCTGCCAAAAGCGCGGCATCATGCTGGCGACGGCGGAAAGCTGCACCGGCGGCATGATCATCGCCGCGTTGACCGACATCGCCGGCTCCTCCGCCGTGGTCGATCGCGGCTTCATCACCTATTCCAACGAAGCCAAGATGGACATGCTCGGTGTCTCCGCCGCCACGCTTGAGACATACGGCGCGGTTTCGCGCGAGACCGCGATTGAGATGGCGAAAGGCGCGCTTGCCCGTTCGCGCGCCGGGCTCACCCTTGCGGTCACCGGCATAGCCGGGCCAGGCGGCGGCTCCGTGGAAAAGCCTGTCGGCCTGGTCTGGTTCGGCATCGGCCTGGACGGCCAGGCCGTGACCGCCGAACACAAGATCTTTGCCGACAAAGGTCGCGATTTCATCCGCCGTGAAACGGTCCGGCACGCGTTGGAACTGGGTTTGCGTGTGCTTGGCTCGCGTCAAGTAGAAGGTGCTGCACCGTAGATGACGTCCGCGCGCTTCTCGAAAGCCTCGGCGAACATGCGGAAGGCGCGATCGAACATGGTTCCCATCACCGCGCCCAGAATGCGGCTTTTGAACTCATAGTCGATGAAGAAGCGGACCGTGCAGCCGGCGTTGCCGTCGGGCTCGAAACGCCAGACATTGCTCAGATATTTGAACGGGCCGTCGATGTATTTCACGTCGATGGTGTTCTCGTCGGGTTTCAGCAGCACCTGCGTCGTGAAGGTTTCGCGGATCGCCTTGTAGCCGATGCTCATGTCGGCGAGGAGAACCGTGCGTCCGTCACGCTCCTTGCGCGAGCGAACCGTCAGCGCCTCGCAAAGCGGCAGGAATTGCGGATAGGATTCTACATCGGCGACCAGCGCGAACATCTGGTCCGGCGTGTGGGATACGCGGCGGGTGGCTTCAAACTTCGGCATGCAACCAGCGCTAGACCGATTTCTGAAGTTGCGCTTCCCGTGCCGCGCGCAGCCTGGCGAAATCGTCGCCGGCATGATGCGACGAGCGCGTCAGCGGGCTCGACGCCACCAGCAGGAAACCCTTGGTCCGGCCGATCGTCTCGAAGGACTTGAACTCCTCCGGCGTGACGAAGCGGATCACCGGATGGTGCTTCTTCGACGGCTGCAGATACTGGCCGATGGTCATGAAGTCGACATTGGCCGAACGCAGATCGTCCATCAGTTGCAGGATTTCGTTCCGCTCTTCGCCGAGACCCACCATGATGCCGGACTTGGTGAAGATCGACGGGTCGAGTTCCTTGACCCGTTGCAGCAGCCGGATCGAATGGAAATAGCGGGCGCCCGGACGAACCGTCAGATAGTTCGACGGCACGGTCTCCAGATTGTGGTTGAAGACGTCGGGCTTGGCCGCCACGACGATCTCCAGCGCGCCTTCCTTGCGCAGGAAGTCGGGCGTCAGGATTTCGATCGTCGTCGAGGGCGTTGCCGCCCGGATGGCGCGGATAACTTCGGCGAAATGCTGCGCACCGCCATCGGCGAGATCGTCGCGGTCGACCGAGGTGATGACGACATGGGTCAAGCCCATCTGCTTGACAGCGTGCGCTACGCGAGCCGGTTCATCAGGATCCAGTGCTGTCGGAATGCCGGTGGCGACGTTGCAGAACGCGCAGGCGCGCGTGCAGATTTCGCCCATGATCATGAAGGTGGCGTGCTTCTTCTCCCAGCACTCGCCGATGTTGGGACAGCCGGCTTCTTCGCAGACCGTCACCAGCCTGTTCGACTTCACGATTTCGCGCGTTTCGGCATAACCCTTCGACATCGGCGCCTTGACGCGGATCCAGTCGGGCTTGCGCAGCACGTCCTGGTCAGGCTTGTGCGCCTTTTCCGGATGCCGCAAGCGCGGTGCGTTGGCAATCGTATCGAGGACAGTGACCATCGGGAAACCTGGTTCGTTCGCGATCGCCAGTCAGGCGTTCGCTGTCATAAGGTCATCTAAGGCTTTTCAGCGCAAAGAAAAAGGCCGCGGCGGCGCATGCCGCAACAGCCTTTTTCGCATAGCGGATATTCAGCGGTGTTAACGGCGCACAAGACGCCCAGCCCAGATCAGCAGGCAGGCGCCGATAAAGCCGGTGATCAGATAAGCAGTCCAGCCGACGCCGAACGGGCCGAAATTGAGTGCCTGCAGAATGGCGTTCAGTACGATCGCGCCGACGATACCCAAAATAATGTTCATGAAGATGCCGGTGTTGCTCTTCATGACCATCTCGGCAAACCAACCCGCCAGCCCGCCGATGATGATGGCTGCGATCCAGCCCACGCCATTCACGTCCATATGTCCTCTCCTTGCACGAGTGAAAATGCATCCGGAAGCGAACTGCCTTGCCGCCGAGATCCCGCGGCTTGCGCGCTTGAGTCTCGTGCGGCCAATCTATCATGCGTTAAGCGCGCGACCATAGGCGTCGAGCACGCTTTCCTTCATCATCTCCGACAGCGTCGGGTGCGGGAAGATGGTGTGCATCAACTCTTCCTCGGTCGTTTCGAGGTTCATCGCCACGACAAACCCCTGTATCAGTTCGGTCACTTCGGCGCCGACCATGTGCGCGCCGAGCAGTTGACCAGTCTTCTTGTCGAAGATGGTCTTGATGAAGCCTTGGTCTTCGCCCAGCGCGATGGCCTTGCCATTGGCGGCGAACTGGAAGCGCCCGACCCGGATATCCTTGCCTTCCGCCTTGGCCTTGGCTTCCGTCAGGCCGACGGAGGCGACCTGCGGATTGCAGTAGGTGCAGCCTGGAATCTTGAGCTTGTCGGTGGCATGCACGCCGGGGAAATTGGCGATCTTTTCGACGCACACCACACCCTCATGCTCGGCCTTGTGGGCAAGCATTGGCGGGCCGGCGACATCGCCGATGGCGTAGATGCCCGGCACATTGGTCTTGCCGTAGCCGTCGACGACGACGCAGCCGCGCTCGGTCTTCACGCCGAGTGCCTCAAGCCCGAGATTCTCGATGTTTCCCTGCACGCCGACGGCCGAGATCATGCGGTCGGCGGTGATCTTCTCGACCTTGCCATCCTTCATCTCGACATGGGCAGTGACCGAGTTGGCACCCTTCTCGACCTTGCTCACCTTGGCTTCGAGGATGATCTTCATGCCTTGCTTCTCGAACTGCTTCTGCGCGAATTTCGAGACTTCGGCGTCCTCGACCGGCATCACCGCCGGTAGCAGTTCGACCACCGTCACGTCGGCGCCCATGGTGCGGTAGAAGGAGGCGAATTCGATCCCGATGGCGCCTGATCCCATGACCAGCAGCGACTTCGGCATCTCCTTCGGCACCATGGCCTCGAAATAGGTCCAGATCAGTCTGCCGTCCGGCTCGATGCCTGGCAGCGCGCGCGGCCGCGCACCGGTCGCCAGGATGATGTGTTTGGCGGTGTAGGTGCCCTCGCCCTTGACGCCTTTCGGCACCGGCGGCTGCGGCTCCATCGGCTTCTTGGCGGTCTTCGACACGACAACCTCGCCGGGTTTCGAGAGCTTGGCCTCGCCCCAGATGACGTCGACCTTGTTCTTCTTCATCAGGAAGGCAACGCCGCCATTGAGCCGCAGCGAGACTTTTCGCGAGCGGTCGACCACGGCAGCCGTGTCGACGCTGACCTTTCCGTCGAGCTTCAGCCCGTAATCCTTCAGATGATCCGAATAGTGCATGATCTCGGCCGAGCGCAGCAGCGCCTTGGTCGGTATGCAGCCCCAGTTGAGGCAGATGCCGCCGAGATGCTCGCGCTCCACAATCGCCGTCTTGAAACCGAGCTGGGCGGAACGCACCGCCGTGACATAGCCGCCGGGGCCGGAGCCGATGATGATGACGTCGTAGTTCTCAGCCACGATTTTTCTCCTTGATTCACAGTTCCAGCATGACGCGCACGAGCGGCGTCAGCGCCTTGCCGATGTTCCGTGTGTTTTCGGCATCGAGGTGGACGCCGTCGAGCGGGGTGGTTTGCGCCACCGTGCCTGCATCGAAGAAGCCGCAACCAACCTCATCGGCAAGGGCAGCATAGAGCGGCGCCAGCCGGGTCGAAGCATCGTCACCGCCGGCAAACATTTCCTTGAATTCGGCATTGTCGGTGCGGCTGACCACGGGCGGCGAAACGATCAGGATCTGCGGCGCCGGCCAGTCGAACGGGTAGTCATGACCACGCACGATGTCGAACAGACGCTGGATGCCTTGCTTGGCCGCTACCGGGTTGCCATGGATCCACGGCTTCATATCGTTGGCGCCGAGCATGAAGACGATCAAATCGATCGGCGCGTGCGTTGTCAGGATCGTCGGCAGCAGCCTGGCGCCATTGCGATCGGCGCCGGCCAGATGGTCATCGAAGGCGGTGGTGCGGCCATTGAGGCCCTCGGCAATGACTTCGGCGGCACCACCGAGCCCCGCCTGCAGCACGCTTGGCCAGCGGTCTTCAAGCGGGTGACGGCCACCTTCGGCGTTGTAGCCCCAGGTCAGCGAGTCGCCGTAGCAAAGAACCGTCTTCATGCGCCCACCTATGCGTTAATCAAACCGCGTCTCAACCGCCGGCGCACGAACAGCCAATCATGAAGGCAAAAAGGCTGGTGAAGACTATCCGCACCGCCCTCTCCCTTCCTAGACCAGCATGCCCATCGGGTTCTCAATCAGCCGCTTGAAGGCGACCAGCAGTTCGGCACCGAGCGCACCGTCGACGGCACGATGGTCGGTCGACAATGTCACCGACATCACGGTGGCTATTCTGATCTCGCCATTCTTGACCACAGCCCGCTCTTCGCCGGCGCCAACCGCCAGGATCGTCGCATGCGGCGGGTTGATGACCGCGGCAAAGTCCTTGATGCCGAACATGCCGAGATTGGACACCGCCGTGGTGCCGCCCTGATACTCTTCCGGCTTCAGCTTGCGGCTGCGCGCGCGACTGGCCAGATCCTTCATCTCGTTGGAGATGGTGGACAGCGTCTTTTCGTCCGCCTTGCGGATGATCGGCGTGATCAAGCCACCCGGGATCGACACGGCAACGCCGACATCGGCATGCTTGTGCTTGACCATGGCGCTTTCCGTCCACGACGCATTGGCATCCGGCACCGCCTTCAGCGCCATCGCCATCGCCTTGATGACCATGTCGTTGACCGACAGCTTGTAGGCGGGAGCCTCGCCCTTTTCGGTCTTCTTCACCGGCGCCGCCGCATTGATCTGCGTGCGCAGCGCCAAGAGCGCATCGAGTTCGCAGTCGAGCGTCAGGTAGAAATGCGGGATGGTGGTCTTGGCCTCGACCAGCCGGCGCGCGATGGTCTTGCGCATATTGTCATGCGGGACGAGGTCGTAGGAGCCTTGCTCGAATAGTTTGAGCACCTGATCGTCCGACATCGCCTTCACGGCAGGGGCAGCCGCCGGAGCGCCAGCGGGAGCCTTGGCGGCAGGCGCCGCCTTGGCGCCGCCACCGGCAATCGCCGCGTCGACATCGGCCTTGACGACGCGGCCATGCGGGCCGGTGCCGGATAGGGCAGTGACATCGACGCCGGCTTCCCTGGCGATGCGCCGCGCGAGCGGCGAGGCGAAGATGCGCTCGCCCGCCGATTGGCCAATCTCCCCCGTTGTGGGGGAGATGCCCGGCAGGGCAGAGGGGGGCGTGACAGAATGAGACGTTTGCGGAACAGCGCCCCCCTCTGTCGACTTGGTCGACATCTCCCCCACGGGTGGGGAGATTGGCGCGATATCCTGCTTGGCCTCGGCTTTCGCTGGTTCGGCAGCCCCACCGCTTTTCGCGGCAGCGCCCGCATCTTCACCCTCGGCAGCCAGCACGGCGATCAGCGCGTTGACCTTGACGCCCTCGGTGCCGGCGGGAACGACGAGCTTGGCAACCGTGCCCTCATCGACTGCCTCGACTTCCATCGTAGCCTTGTCGGTCTCGATCTCGGCAATGACATCGCCCGGCGAAACCTTGTCGCCTTCCTTGACCAGCCACTTGGACAGATTGCCCTCTTCCATCGTGGGCGACAGGGCCGGCATGGTGATGTTGATTGGCATTTTTGTCCTCCCGCCCGATTCAGCGATACGTGACGGCTTTGACCGCCTCGATGACCTCGCCGATATTGGGCAAAGCCAGCTTTTCGAGGTTGGCCGCATAGGGCATTGGCACATCCTTGCCGGCAACGGTGATCACCGGAGCGTCGAGGAAGTCGAAGGCGCGCTGCGACACCTGGTTGGCGATATGGTCGCCGACCGAACTCTGCGGGTAGCCTTCCTCCACCACGACCAACCGGTTGGTCTTCTTGACCGAGGCGATGATGGTGTCGAGGTCGAGCGGCCGGATGGTCCTGAGATCGATGATCTCGACGTCGATGCCCAGGCCGCGCAGTTCGGCCTCGGCCTTGACCGCATAGGTCATGCCGATGCCGAAGGAGACGATGGTGACGTCCTTGCCGGTCTTGTGGATGCGCGCCTTGCCGATCGGCAGCACGAAATCATCCAGCTTCGGCACGTCGAAGGACTGGCCGTAGAGGATTTCGTTCTCGAGGAAGATAATCGGATTGGGATCGCGGATCGCAGCCTTGAGCAAGCCCTTGGCGTCGGCGGCGGTGTAAGGCATCACCACTTTCAGGCCCGGAATGTGGCTGTACCAGGCGGCATAGCACTGCGAGTGCTGGGCGGCGACCCGGGCGGCGGCACCGTTCGGTCCGCGGAACACGATCGGAGCGCCCATCTGGCCGCCCGACATATAGAGCGTCTTGGCGGCCGAGTTGATGATCTGGTCGATCGCCTGCATGGCGAAGTTGAAGGTCATGAACTCGACGATCGGCTTCAGGCCGGCCATCGCGGCACCCACGCCGACGCCGGCAAAGCCGTGCTCGGTGATCGGCGTGTCGACGACGCGGCGCGGTCCGAATTCCTGCAGCAGGCCTTGCGTGATCTTGTAGGCGCCCTGGTATTCGGCGACCTCCTCGCCCATGACGAAGACATCGCCATCGCGGCGCATTTCCTCGGCCATCGCATCGCGCAGCGCCTCGCGCACCGTGGTCGAGACCATTTCCGTGCCGGCCGGAATATCCGGATCGGCGGCGATTTCCGTCCTGGGGGCGGCGGCGACCGGCGCGGCGGCGGGCTTAGCGGCCTCAGCCTTGTCCTCGGCTGCTGGAGCCTTCGCCTTATCAGGCGCTTCCGCCTTGGCGGGAGCAGCGGCCTTGCCGATATCTCCAGCACTTTCGCCGTCCTGCAATAAAACAGCGATCGGCGTGTTGACCTTGACGCCTTCGGTGCCGGCGGCGATCAGGATCTTGCCCAGCGTGCCTTCGTCAACGGCTTCGACTTCCATCGTCGCCTTGTCGGTCTCGATCTCGGCGAGGACGTCGCCGGCGACGACCTTGTCGCCCTCGTTCTTCAACCACTTGGAAAGATTGCCCTCTTCCATGGTCGGCGAGAGAGCGGGCATGAGAATTTCGATCGGCATGTCCTTGCCCTCCCGTTACAATACGATATCGGTCCAGAGCTCGGACGGAGCCGGCTCCGCGTCGTTCTGGGCAAATTCGGCGGCGTCCGCAACGACGTCACGAACCTCCTTGTCGATGGCCTTGAGCTCGTCCTCGGTCGCCCACTTCTTCCCGGTCAGCCGCGCCTTGACCTGCTCGATCGGGTCATGGTCCGAGCGCATCTTCTGCACTTCTTCCTTCGAGCGGTATTTCGCCGGGTCGGACATCGAGTGACCGCGATAGCGGTAGGTCTGCATTTCGAGAATGATCGGTCCGTTGCCGGCGCGGCACCATTCGGTCGCCTGGTCGCCGGCGGCCTTCACGGCGCGCACGTCCATGCCATCGACCTGGATGCCGGGGATCTTGAACGAGGCGCCGCGATGCGAAAAGTTGGTTTCCGCCGAAGAGCGCGAAACCGAGGTGCCCATGGCATAGCGGTTGTTCTCGATGATGTAGATCACCGGCAGCTTCCACAGCGAGGCCATGTTGAAGCTTTCATAGACTTGGCCTTGGTTGGCCGCACCGTCGCCGAAATAGGTCAGCGAGACATTGTTGTTGTCGCGGTAGCGGTTAGCGAAGGCCAGCCCGGTGCCGAGCGAAACCTGCGCGCCGACGATGCCGTGGCCGCCATAAAAATGCTTTTCCTTGGAGAACATGTGCATGGAGCCGCCCTTGCCCCGTGACAGGCCGCCACGACGCCCGGTCAGCTCGGCCATGACGCCACGCGGCGACAGCTCCATCGCCAGCATGTGGCCGTGGTCGCGATAGGCGGTGATCATCTGATCGCCGTCGATCAGCGCCATCTTCATGCCCGTGACGACCGCTTCCTGGCCGATATAGAGGTGGCAGAAGCCACCGATGAAGCCCATGCCATAAAGCTGGCCGGCCTTTTCCTCAAAACGGCGGATGAGCAGCATGTGCCGGTAGGCGGCAAGCTCTTCGTCCTTGGTGAATTCGGCAGGCTTGGGGGCCGAAAGCCCCGATTTGCCGTCGGATTTGGATTTGGCAGGCGCTTTTCTGGCGGCGGTAGCCATGCATCACTCCCTGTTGGCGTCTCTTTGTGGACATTAGAGCAGATGAAATCTGCTCTGGGGAGATGAGCTCCTCCCCATCGATTTATGGGAAGCTAACACGCGTAAGAGCGTTGCGCCATGCCGAATTTGCATAGCTGGCATGCACCTAAGCGATTAAAATCATTGAAAATATTGCCGATTAACTGGATATCAGTTATTTCTCGACGGACGGCAACATGATGGTGATTTCGTCTGCCTGGGACAGATTGAGCGCCTTGCGCGCCTGCTCGTCGAGCATGTCCTTCTCAAGCGTGCCTTCATGCATGAGCCGAACGCGGCGCTCAAGTTCCATGCGGCGTGCCTTGATCGCATCGAGTTGGCCTTGCAGCGCTACCGTCTGGGCTTCCAGCTGGTATTTCGAGTAGATGCCGAATTCGCCGTGATAGGCATGAAAGCCGAAATAAGCCAAAAACGCCGCGCAGAGCGAGGGGATGATCAGCCGGCCGGTGTTTCTCTGCTTGTGCTGACGCGTCCACATCGCCCGATTCCTCTCGGCCGCGAACTCAGGCGGCTCACGATCTTTTTCGCTCGATTGTGCTTAACGGACGGTTACGGATGACCGGCGGGGCCTTGTCGAAATGAAAAAGGGCGGGAATGCTCCCGCCCTTTCATCCGATATTCGACGTTAGCGTGCTTACGGATCAGCCCTTGACCACCGACTTGCCGGCGTAGCTTGCTTGCTTGCCGAGCTCTTCCTCGATGCGGATCAGCTGGTTGTACTTGGCCATGCGGTCGGAGCGCGACAGCGAGCCGGTCTTGATCTGTCCGCAATTGGTGGCGACCGCGAGATCGGCAATGGTCGAATCCTCGGTTTCGCCCGAGCGGTGCGACATGACGGCGGTGTAGCCGGCCTTGTGCGCGGTTTCGACGGCGTCGAGCGTTTCCGTCAGCGAGCCGATCTGGTTGACCTTGACCAGAATCGAATTGGCAACGCCCATGCGAATGCCGTCGCGCAGCCGTGCGGTGTTGGTGACGAACAAATCGTCGCCGACCAGCTGGGTCTTCTTGCCGATCAGATCGGTCAGGTACTTCCAGCCTTCCCAATCGTCCTCGGCCAGGCCGTCCTCGATCGAGATGATCGGATAGTCGGCGGCAAGCTTGGCCAGGTACTTGGCCTGCGCCTTGGGGTCGCGCGTCTTCTTCTCGCCCTCATAGACGTAGTTGCCGTCCTTGAAGAACTCGGTCGCGGCGCAATCGAGGCCGAGCGCAATCTCCTCGCCCGGCTTGAAGCCGGCCTGCTCGATCGATTCCATGATGAAATCGAGCGCCACAGGCGCACTTTTCAAATTCGGGGCAAAGCCGCCCTCGTCGCCGACATTGGTGTTGTGGCCGGCATCCTTCAGCTTCTTCCTCAGCGTGTGGAAGATTTCCGAACCCCAGCGGACACCTTCACGCAGCGTCGGCGCGCCGATCGGCAGGATCATGAATTCCTGGAAGTCGATCGGGTTGTCGGCATGCGCGCCGCCATTGATGATGTTCATCATCGGCACCGGCAGGAGATGCGCCTTGGTGCCGCCGACATAGCGGTAGAGCGGCAGGCCGGCTGCTTCGGCGGCGGCCTTGGCCACCGCCAGCGACACGCCGAGAATGGCGTTGGCGCCGAGCCGGCTCTTGTTGGGTGTGCCGTCGAGCTCGATCATGGTCTGGTCGATGTGGATCTGATTTTCGGCTTCCATGCCGCCGATCGCCTCGAACAGCTCGCCATTCACCGCCTCAACAGCCTTGAGCACGCCCTTGCCGAGATAGCGGGCGCCGCCGTCGCGCAGTTCGACGGCCTCGTGGGCGCCGGTCGAAGCGCCCGACGGCACCGCCGCGCGGCCCATCGAGCCGTCTTCGAGAATGACGTCGACCTCGACGGTCGGATTTCCACGGCTGTCCAGGATTTCACGCCCGACAATGTCGATGATGGCGGTCATTGCGATGTCCTCGATTGATCTTAAGAAGCGTCGCGCACGTCTTAGCCAAAGTGCCGTAAAAGGCAATCGGCCGGCTCGCAATTATTGCCGTGGCGTCAGCCTAAAGCGCGTCGCGTTTGAACGGATTTAGGCGCCGCGCTTTAGATGTTTGTTTTTATGCATGTCGTTCTCCCAAAACCGGGGCCACTTTTGGGCGACATGCATCACGATTCACGAAGCGCAAATCGCTGTCATCATAAGTCATGTGCGGCAGAGCGGCTTCCGGCTATGGTGCGGATGCGCGGGGCGAAACAGGAGGAGTTTCGCCATGTCCCAGTTGAGTGGTATCGTGAGTCTGTTCCTGATCGCGGCGGCCTTTCTGACGTCGTGCGACAATCAGCAGTCGCCGCCCAAGGCTGCGGCGCCCTTGTCGGCGCCGCATATAAGCGGATAGGTGTGCCTCGAATCCAAAAGGCCCCGTCGATCTCTCGACGGGGCCTTTTGCTAGCAGGCATCAATGCCAGTAAGGCGTGACCTTGTAGTAGTCATAGGACGCGTCGCGTGCCGCCTCGCCATCCGCGCCGGCCAGTTCGTTGATCGAATAGGCGGGTGCGGCCTTCAGCTGTTCCTTGGAGAACGGCACGACATAGCCGCCCTTGTCCTCGTCGTAGTCCAGGCTTGCCCACGGTATCGCGTGATACTTCTCGCCGATGCCGAGGAAGCCGCCAAAACCGATCACTGCGAACATGATGCCGTTCGACGTCTTGTCGAGCATGACGTCCTGGATGCTGCCGATGCTCTTGCCCTCGGTGTTGTAGACCGACGTGCCAATGACTCGCGAAGCCGCGATGGCCTCGGTGTGGCCAGTCTGGGTTGTCATGATCTTGCTCCTCATTGTCGTTAACTCTGCTTGGACAATGAGGGGCGCGGGCGAAAGTTCCCGACTTTTTTCGGCTGCGGGCCGGTCACTCCGCGAGGATGAAAGTCACCTTCATGTTGACGCGATAGGCGGTAATCTTGCCGTCCTCGACGACGATCTTCTGATCCTGGATCCAGGCGCCTTCGACGTTCTTCAGGGTTTTCGATGCGCGCGCAATCCCCTGTTCGATGGCGTCCTGAAAGCTCTTGTTCGACGACGAGGTGATTTCGGTGACGCGGGCGACGGACATGGCTTCCTCCTGCCAAAACGCTCATTTGCCGGGCAAGCGTACAGTCGGCTTATGCCGATCACAAGCGCCGACAGTCGGCGAAGGATGTGCCTGGCTTAGTGACCCTTGGCGATGCGATCGAATGCCATCAGCCGCTCGAGCAGGGCCGGCATGTCCTTCAGCGGCAGCATGTTCGGGCCATCGGAAGAGGTCGAATTATCCGGATCCTGATGGGTCTCGATGAACACGCCGGCAACGCCGACGGCGACGGCGGCGCGTGCCAGAGTCTCGACAAAGCGGCGCTCACCACCCGAGGAGCCGCCCTGCCCGCCCGGCTGCTGCACCGAATGGGTGGCGTCGAAGATCACCGGCGCGCCGATCTCGGCCATGACAGGCAAAGCGCGCATGTCGGAGACCAGCGTGTTGTAGCCGAAGGAGACACCGCGCTCGGTGGTCAGCACATTGGCGTTGCCGGAGCCGGTGATCTTGGCGACGACGTTCTTCATGTCCCAGGGGGCAAGGAACTGCCCCTTCTTCACGTTGATCACCTTGCCCGTTTTGGCGGCGGCGACCAGCATGTCGGTCTGGCGCGACAGGAAAGCCGGAATCTGCAGGACGTCGACATGCGGCGCGACGATGGCGCACTGCTCCTCGGTGTGGACATCGGTCAGCACGGGGAGCGAAAATGCCTTGCGCAGTTCGTCGAAGACGGGAAGTGCCGCATCCATGCCGGCACCCCGCGTCGCCGACAGCGAAGTGCGGTTGGCCTTGTCGTAGCTGGTCTTGTAGACGAGGCCTATGCCGAGCTTGCCGGTCAGTTCCTTCAGCGCGCCGGCCATATCGAAGGCATGCTGGCGCGATTCAAACTGGCAAGGGCCGGCGATCAGCGCCAAGGCTGCATTGTTGTCGAAGACGACATTGCCGACGGTTACCGATGAATTGGGCGCCAGGGGTATGCTCATGGGATCTCCCGGAAGATGAAGGCCGCGCCCTGTCCGGGTGCAGGCCGCACGACAATATCATTGCCCGCTATATCGTGTTGGATGGAATTGGCTGCAAGCAGCCGCGATGTGACATCGGCGCTCCGGACCGAAAAGACCACCGCGGCGAAGCGAAGGTCCGTCGGCGCACCGGCCGGCAGGCCAAAGCGCGCGGTGAAAGAGGCTGGGTCGAGCACGCTCAGATCCGCATTCGGCAAGTGAAATGTGCCGCCCGGGCTGTCGGTGGTCGGATTGTCCACCGCCACCGAAATCAATCCATGCTGTTCGGCAGGTTGGTCGCTGACAGCTACGATCTCGACAATTCCAGTGGCGCCGTTGGCGTGCGCCTGCAAAGCCGCACGGTCCACGTCAGGCGCGTTGACCCGCTCGCAGGCAAACAGGAAAGCGTCCGTGGCCTTGGCTCCCGCCGCAAAGGCGAGCTTGAACGATGCGACGTCGCTTTTGCCCGCCGGGTCCGTGAAGGCGCGCGAAAAGCTAAGCGTGTCCCCCGCCGAGATGCCGGCCTCGAGGTAGCGCGCATGATCGGCATCGGCATTGCCGGTAGAGAGAACCATGGCGGAGAATCCCTCGTCACCACGGTTGTCGCGATAGATGCGGTCGCGCGCGACGAAGACATTGCCTTCGGCAATGGCCGTCGTCGCGGCCTGCGAATCGCCGACAGCCAGTGGTTCGAGATAGGTGCCGTCGGCGAGGAACACACAACAGTTTTCGGTCCCGAAGGGATGGACCCCGGTCGGTGCAACGACGAAGCCGAGCGTGGTGAGCCGGGCTCGCGCCACATCGAGGCTCTGCGTCGGCAGCACCAGATGATCGAGCGGATGGGCGCCGGTGGCTGTGGTTCGGGTCATGCAGGCGCGATGTGCATCATTCCGCAAACCGGTTCAAGACTTGATCGCAATCCGGGCCAGTCCACCCGGCTATTTCATGGGACGCCTAAAGGCCGGAGCGTGGTCTCGATCAGCTCCCCGCGACGACATCGGCGGAGTAGCGCAGCTCGCGCAGTGGTTTGACCTTGCTGGTGGTCCGCGCATAGAGCGGGTGCGCCTTGTAGGCGGCCAGCGCGGCGTCATCGGCGAATTCCGCATAGACGACCACATCGACCTCATCCGACAGCGGGTCCACCTTGGTGTTCAAGGTGACCTCGAAAAGGCTGGAATGAGGAATGTTGCCGAGCGCCAGCAGGCCGGTGCGCACTGCCTCCACGTCCTCCTTACGCCGCGCGCTGAAGAAAACGATATGCCGGATCAACGCCGCCTCCTCGATCTAAATGCCGGAGGTCTTTTGTGACGGCAGCACGGTGGCGTCAATCGACAAGGATGTCGCGGCCGCCGGTCGTTCGAGCAGACGTTAGATATTGTTGGTGACGGACCGCGCGAAGTGCGTGGCGCCCCTCACCGTGGAGTCGAGATACCGGCCCTGATTGTATATGCCATCCCAGATCAGGAAAAACGCGATGGCGGCAATGACGACTACATAACGCATGGCTAAATCTATCGCACACGCAATGCCGCAGCCATAGGCGTTTTTGGCGCGTTCGGCCCTTGCTGTGCAAAAAGGCAGATCCACGCCGGCGAGAGCAACCCACTTGGCACAGCCCAGCTTGCAGCCTGCCTCTTGAAGTTCCCCCTCATGACGTGGAAGATTGTCGCAAGGATTCACTGGGAAGCGCTGAAGCTCAGGCGAAAAAGGGCGCGCGCTTCGTTCGAGACCGCCGATCGCCGAACCGGTCAGCTGCCGGGACCACGCAACGGTGTTCGAACCTGGCGAATGAACCGCGAGAACCGGGGCTCGGCAATTTGCGCCGACACCGCGGAAGTCAGGGGCGCGTGAGATGGCACACAAGGAACATCATGGCATGGCGTTGAGCGACGCGATCAGGCTCGACGAATTCAATTTCGCCGAGATCGTCAAAGGTCTGCCGGCCAAGGCACGCATGGTGCTGTCGGCGGCGATGAACCTGCCGCGCGGTTCGCTCAAGGTCAGGATGCCGGACGGCCGCGCCGTCCTCGTCGGCGGCAAGGGACCCGGCCCGGACGCCGAACTGGTGCTCAAGAACTGGCGCTTGCCCGGCCGCGCCTTTTCCGGCGGCACGATCGGCGTTGCCGAATCCTACATGGATGGCGATTGGGATAGCCCCGACGTGACCAGCTTCCTGGAGCTGTTCGTGATCAATTCGGCCATCGGCGAGCGTATCGCGGGCGGCACCAGCTGGCTCATCAACACCGTCCAGCGCATCCGCCACTGGTTCAACCAGAACACACGCACCGGCTCGAGGCGCAACATCTCGGCGCATTACGACCTTGGCAACGCCTTCTACAAGGAATGGCTCGATCCGAGCATGACCTACTCCTCGGCGCTCTATACGACCGGTGCCAACGACCTGGAAAGCGGCCAGGCCGCCAAATATCGCGCGCTGGCGAAGGATATCGGGATCGATCCGAAGGACCATGTGCTGGAAATCGGCTGCGGCTGGGGTGGCTTCGCCGAATTCGCGGCGCGCGAGATCGGCTGCCGGGTGACAGGGCTGACAATCAGCCGCGAGCAGCACGATTTCGCCACGGCGCGCATCGCCAAGGCCGGACTTGCCGACAAGGTCGACATCAAGCTGCAGGATTATCGCGACGAAACCGGCACCTATGACCGCATCGCCTCGATCGAGATGTTCGAGGCGGTCGGCGAGAAATACTGGCCACTATTCTTCAGCAAAATGAAGGCCTGCCTGAAGCCCGGCGGCACTGCTGGCCTGCAGATCATCACCATCAACGAAGCTTCTTACGACACCTATCGCGCAAGGCCGGATTTCATCCAGCGCTACGTGTTCCCCGGTGGCATGCTGCCGACGCCGTCTATCCTCAAGGCGCTCGGCAGGGATCATGGCCTCGCCCATCTGCGCGAACACGTGTTTCCCGACGACTATGCCCGCACGCTCGCCGAATGGCGCCACCGATTCTGGGCGTCATGGGAGAAGATCGTCCCGCTCGGCTTCGACGACCGCTTCAAGAAGCTCTGGGAGTTCTACCTGCACTATTGCGAGGCCGGATTCCGCGCCAGCTACATCGACGTGCGCCAGGTGGTCTACAAGGCTTATTAGATCGACGCCGCCGTGACGGCATGGAACCGAGCTTCGAACGGAAGTGGTCAGAGCAGGATGCGGTATTTCGCGAATCCTGCCTCGCCCTCACCCGCCGGTTCGATCTTCAGCGATTTCACCCGCCCAATAAAATCCTTCGCCTTGGCGCCGGTTTCGAACACGGCGCTGGTTCCGGGCAGCGGCACGAACGACCAATTGTCGTCCGCCGACGGGTTGATCGTGCCTTCGCTCACAATGTAGCGAACGATGACGTCGCGATTGGTGTCAGGCGCTTCATAAATGATCTTCGAGGCATTGATGTCAGGGAAATTGCCACCGCCGCCGGCACGGTAATTGTTGGTCGCAACGACGAATTTCTGTTTGGTATCAATCGGTTTTCCGCCGAACATCAAGTCAATGATACGATTGGCACCGGCATTCGCCAGCCCGCCCTTGGCATCGTATTTCGGTGGCTGCGACAGGTCTATCCTGTAGGTGACGCCGTCGATGACGTCGAAATTGTAGGATGGGAAGTCGGTGTTGATGAGGGCCTGGTCGGCCTTCCCCCGCTCGATCCGGTTGAAGATGCCAGCCGACATTTCCAGCCATTCCTTGACCTGCGCACCGGTGATTTCCACCGCCCGCACCGTGTTCGGATAGAGGTAAAGATCGGCAACGTTCTTGATGGCGATGTCGCCGGCCGGCACGTCGGTATAGTAGTCGGCGCCGTTGCGCCCGCCGGCCTTGAAGGGAGCGGCGGCCGACAGCAGCGGCACATCCTTCCATTGCGTGTTCTTCAGAATATCCCGGAGGTACCAGGTCTGCGCCTGGCTGACGACCTGCACCGACGGATCGTCGGCGACCAGCGCGAAATAGGAATAGAGCGGCGCGGAGGTCTTGCCGACGGGGCGGCGCACATAAGCCAATGTCGCCTGGTGGTCCTGTTCGAGCGCCGCGATGATGCGCTTGTCGTCCGGGACGGTCGGCTTGTTCTTGTTGTCGACGCGTTCGAAGATCGGCCGTGCCTCGGAAGTGGCTGAAACGACCTTCCATTTCGACCCATCGCGCTCCAGCATCAGGTCGACCAGCCCCATATGCGAGCCCCAGAAGCCACCCATGACGGCGGGTTTGCCTTGCAGCGTGCCTTTCTGCGTGTCGACGCCCTCGAGCGACTGGAAATCCTTCTTGCCGGGGAACACCAGATGCTGGTGACCTGTGAACACCGCATCGATGCCGTCGACCCCGGCGACGAAGAACGAGGCGTTCTCCATCATCTCGCCCTGCTTCACGTCGATGCCGGAATGCGAGAGCGCGATGACGATGTCGGCGCCCTCCTCCTTCATTTGCGGCACCCAGGCCTTGGCCGCCTCGACGATGTCGCGCGTCTTGACGTTGCCTTCCAGGTTCTTGAGATCCCAGACCATGATCTGCGGTGGCACGAAGCCGATGATGCCAATCCTGATCGGTTGCTCGGCGCCCGAGCCGTCCTTGATCTTCTTGTCGAGGATGACGTAGGGCTTCAGATAGAGCTTGTCGTCGCGCGGGTTCGCGGCAAGCTCGGTGCCGCGTATCAAATTGGCGCAGACGAAGGGAAAATTGGCGCCGGCCAGCACCTTGTCCAGGAAAGACAGGCCGTAGTTGAACTCGTGGTTGCCCAGTGTCGAGCACTCGTAGCCGAGCAGGTTCATGCCTCTCATGACCGGATGCAGGTCGCCGTCCTTCAGGCCCTTCTCATAGGCGATGTAGTCGCCCATCGGATTGCCCTGCAGCAGGTCGCCATTGTCGATCAGCATCGAATTGACGGCTTCCTTGCGCACCGCGTCGATGAGGGAAGCCGTGCGCGACAGGCCCATCGTGTCGTTCGCTTTGTCGGCGTAGTAGTCGTAAGGCAGCACGTTCACATGGATGTCGGTGGTTTCCATGATCCGAAGATGCGCCTGGTTGCCTTGAGCGCGGGCCGAGAACGGATGCAGCATGACCAGCGCCCCTGCGGCGGCGACGCCCGCAAGGAGATCGCGGCGGGAGACGGGATGGAGCAGTTGCGACATGTTTTCTTCCTCGACGACACAACAAGCCCTGCCCCAGAGCGAACTTCGCGCTGAAACTCATCCGAGTCCATTCAAGAAGTCGCGCGCATCGAACATCGGTCGATCAGCAACGGATGACGCGCGGATGAACATACGCAGCCGGGGAAGATCAGCCCTTGTCGTCGTCGCCCTGGGTGATCAGTCGCGCGCTGCGCTGACCCGTCGCGTAAATCCATAGCCAGCTCAACGAAACGGCGAGACGGTTGCGGAAGCCGATCAGGAAATAGATGTGTGCAATCCCCCACAGCCACCAGGCCGCCCAGCCGGTGAGCTTGATCCAGCCGAAGTCGATCACGGCGGCACGCTTGCCGATCGTGGCGAGATCGCCGTCATGCCTATAGTGGAACGGGCGCGAGGTGGTGTCGCCGGCAAGCCGCGCCTTCAGCGTGGCGGCAACATGCCGGCCCTGCTGCTTGGCGGCGGGCGCCACCCCAGGAACGGGCCGCCCGTCAGGCCGCAGGACATGAGCGGCATCGCCGATGACGAAAATCTCCGGGCTGCCAGGGACGCTCAGATCGGGCTCGACGAGCACCCTGCCCGCCCGGTCCGCCGCCGCGCCGAGCCACTCGGCGGCCGGTGAAGCGGCAACGCCTGCCGCCCACAGGATCGTCTTCGCCGCCAGGTGCTTGTCGCCGAAGACGACGCCCTCGGCGTCGCAACGCGTAACAGCCCGGCCGAGTTCGACCGTCACGCCGAGCCGCTCGAGCGCCTTCGAGGCATAGTCGGAAAGCTTCGGTGCGAAATTGGCCAGAATACGGTCACCGGCCTCGATCAGCACCACGCGCGTGTCGCGTGTATCGATGTTGCGGAACTCGCCATGCAGCGTGTCATGTGCCAGCTCGACGATGGTGCCGGCCAGCTCCACGCCGGTCGGTCCGCCACCGACGATCGCAATGGTCAGCAGCGCCTGGCGTTTGGCGGGATCGGTCTCACGCTCGGCCTGCTCGAAAGCCAGAAGTATGCGCCGCCGAACCGTGGTGGCGTCCTCCAGCGTCTTCAGGCCAGGCGCGAAAGGCTCCCACTCGTCATGGCCGAAATAGGCATGGCGGGCACCGGTGGCGAGCAGCAGCGTGTCGTAGGCGACCGCGCTGCCGTCTTCGAGCAGCACGCGTTTGCCGGCGCGATCGACGCCGACGACATTGGCGAGCAATGTCGTCACGTCCTTACGCTTGTGCAGCAGATGGCGGACCGGCCAGGCAATCTCGGATGTCGCCAGCGCCGTGGTCGCCACCTGGTAGAGCAGCGGCTGGAAGAGGTGATGGTTACGCTTGTCGATCATGGTGATGCGCACCGGCGCACCGCCAAGCGCACGTGTGAATTCGAGACCGCCGAAACCCGCGCCGACGACGACGACATGATGGCTGGCTTGGTTCATCTCAATTCACCCCAATGCATCTGACCTGATGTAGGTATTTTTGTGCACTGCAACAACGCTCCATCCTTTGATGATTGCCCGGGAGTCGCCTTCGAATGTCGTGAATGCACATGTCGGGCACCGTGGCCCGGTATAGCGTTCTTCAAACGGCACCACGAGGTGAGGCATGGCCAACGATCGAGACGACGCCGCTCCGGCGCGGTATTCTTCGCCGCCCTGTTTCATGCATGAACTCGATCCGGAATTCAGAGCGCCTCTGAGCGACTGGACCGATGTGAGACGCTGGCGCAAGCCCGAGCGCGAACGCCTGATCACGGCCCGCCTTGCCGTTTCGGCCGACGCGAGAACGGTCATGTCGCAACGGATCGCCGATGGCCTCGACGCGATCATTGGCAAGATCGCCGGCCGCATGGTCAGTCTTTACTGGCCGTTTCGCGGCGAGCCGGACTTGCGGCCATGGATGGCGTCCGTCAATGCACGCGGCGGCCGCACCGCCCTGCCCATCGTTGTCGAGAAAGGGCACCCGCTGACCTTTCGCACCTACGCGCCGGGCGACAGGCTGGAGAAAGGCGTCTGGAACATCCCGATTCCAGCCGAGGGCGATCCGGTGCTGCCGGACATCGTCATCTCACCGATCGTCGGCATCGATCCCCAGAACTACCGCCTGGGCTATGGCGGCGGCTTCTTCGACCGCACGCTGGCCGCGATGCCGTTCAAGCCCCTGGTCATCGGCGTCGGCTACGAGCTGCAGCGCATCGCCACCATCTACCCGCAGCCGCACGATATCCCGATGGATCGGGTGGTGACCGAGGCATTCAGGATCGGTTAGCGGTGTTGAGATTCAGGTTAGGCCGAGTCGAGAATGGCGGGTTCCGAGAACCGGAACGGAGCGGACGTTAGAGTCCGTGAGTGCCGGAAGCACAGGAAACCGCCGTTCGCAGGCCGGCATCACCTGAATCGATATAGCTCAGGCCATTTCCGGCTTCATGCCCATGGCCGTGCGGTCGACGATTTCGCGTAGCGCAAAAGACGAGTTGATCTTGGTCACATGCGGCATCGCCGACAGCCATTCCTTGTGGATGCGCTCATAGTCGACGAGATCCTTTGCCGCGATCCTGAGAATATAGTCGTACTCGCCGGACATCAGATGGCAGGACAGCACGTTCGGACAGCGCTTGATCGCCGCCTCGAAATCCGACAACGTCTTCTCGAATTGCCCCGACAAGGATATGTGCACGATCGCCGTCATCTGGTGGCCAAGCGCAGCATTGGAGAGCCGGGCATGGTAGCCGCGGATGGTTCCGGATTTCTCCAGATTGTCGAGCCGGCGCGAACAGGCCGACTGCGATAGACCGACCTTCTCGGCGAGTGCCGCATTGGGTATCCGGCCATCCTTCTGCAAAGTCTCGAGAATGGCGATATCAATCCTGTCGAGCGGCATTTTTCGTGAATCCTGCGAAAATCTGACTGTTTTGCGCAACGATTATCGAAACACTGCCGCTGCCGCAAGCGCATTCGCAAACACTTGCACACCGATTCGTGGTTCACTCCTGCAATACAGGGAACGAGCCCAAAAGGGCCGGATCAGGAAAAGAAAAATGCGCGTCGGCTGCCCCAAGGAAATCAAGAACCACGAATATCGCGTCGGCCTCACGCCCGGCTCGGTCCGCGAATATGTCGCCCATGGCCACGAAGTGCTGGTCGAGACGGGAGCCGGAGCCGGCATCGGGGCCGATGACAACGCCTATCGCGCCGCCGGCGCGACGATTGCCAAGACGGCTGCCGACGTGTTCGCCAAGTCGGACATGATCGTCAAGGTCAAGGAGCCGCAGCCCACCGAATGGGCGCAGCTTCGCGAAGGCCAGATCCTGTACACCTATCTTCATCTTGCTCCGGATCCGGAGCAGACCAAGGGCCTGCTCGCTTCCGGCGTGACGGCAATCGCCTACGAGACCGTGACCGATGATCGTGGCGGCCTGCCGCTGCTGGCGCCGATGTCCGAGGTCGCCGGACGCTTGTCGATCCAGGCCGGCGCCACGGCGCTGCAGAAGGCCAATGGCGGCCGCGGCGTGCTGCTCGGCGGCGTGCCCGGCGTGCTGCCCGGCAAGGTCACCGTGCTTGGCGGCGGCGTTGTCGGCCTGCACGCTGCCAGGATGGCGGCGGGGCTTGGCGCCGATGTCACCATCATCGACCGCTCGATCCCGCGCCTGCGTCAGCTCGATGACCTCTTCGCCGGCCGCGTCCACACCCGTTACTCGACGGTCGAGGCCCTGGAAGAAGAGTGTTTTTCGGCCGATATCGTCGTTGGCGCCGTGCTGATCCCCGGTGCCGCGGCGCCGAAGCTGGTTTCGCGCGAAATGCTCTCAGGCATGAAGAAGGGCTCGGTGCTGGTCGACGTCGCCATCGACCAGGGCGGCTGCTTCGAGACCTCGCACGCCACAACCCATGCCGATCCGACCTATGAGGTCGATGGCGTCATCCACTATTGCGTCGCCAACATGCCGGGCGCGGTGCCGGTCACCTCGGCCCATGCGCTCAACAACGCAACGCTTCACTATGGCCTGCAGCTTGCCGACAAGGGCCTGAAGGCGCTGATCGACGACCACCATTTGCGCAACGGCCTCAATGTCCACAAGGGCAAGATCACCAACCGGGCTGTCGCCGAGGCACTCGGCTACGAACTGGTCGAGCCGAAAGCCGTTCTGGCCGCCTGATTTCACAAAAAGACTGCTTCTTCCCGTCTCACCCGCCGGTTTCATGCCGGCGGGTTTTTCTTTGGGATCGAAGCAGGCAACAAAAAAGCGGAGCCAAAGCCCCGCTTCCTCGATGTCGAGATTTGCCGCCGGTTCATCCGCGGTCGGCCAATCGATCGACAATCGCGTTCTATCGCGATTATGCGACGGGAGTACGACAGCGTCTCCTGTCGGCGATCCCAGCGCCTCATGCGCGCTCGATGCGACACTGGTAGCAATTGTTGCGAGCCGAACGGACATGGACGTAGGCGATATCGTCGCGCTCGAACAGCGCCTCTGCCCGTGCGGCGATTGCTCCGGTCGGGATGACACCGCCACTGCCATAGACGATGCGATCATCCCTGCCATAGCCGCGCACGATGTAGTCGGGACTTTCGAGGATCTCGGGAAGCGCCTCGCTTCCGGCGGCGCGTTCGCATTCCTCGGCATGCAGGAAGATCGGCCCGGTTTCGGCGTAGGGCTGGAGCTCCGGAAATGGCCGGTAGGCCAGGATGAGGTAAGCGTCGCCGGCGGCGATGTTCTTCAGGCAGTGCCGGCAAGGCATGCCGTCACCGTCGGAGATCTTTCGCTCGGGCGTGTCACCGTAAGCATCGGGACCGCCCCGCTGCAGGTTCCTGACATCGTCGGTCGGCAACGCTTTGAACTGGATGGTCATGGTGAATTTCTCCGGTGTCGTTGACCGGAAATTATGTCGCCAGGTCCGCGCCTCCCACCCGATTCCTGCCAAGGTGCAGGACCGATCGATTCTCGGCAATCGGTCCTGCGACCAGTTCTGTTCGGATCGGGTTTTGTCCGTCCGGCATATTGCGCCGGCTAAAGAATACTGTCCCGCTCAGCGGATAAAATCGTCGAAGCGGCGGAGCGTCACGCGCCGGTTCTGCCAATTCTCGTTCTGCGTTTGCACGAGCAAAAACTCCTCACCGTAACCAACCGTTTCCAGTGCATGACCGGGCACACGGAATTCGCGCACCAGCGTGCGCTTGAGCGAAGCGGCGCGCTGTTCGGACAGGGCCTGGTTCGACTGGAAGGAGCCGACGGCGTCGGTATGGCCCTCGATCAGCACGCGGGCGCCTGGATCGCGGCGCAGGATGCGCCGCAGCGCGTCAGCAATGTTCTCGATCTTGTCGTATTGCGAGTTGGAAATGGCCGCCGAACCGAAGGCGAAATTGATCGACTGGATATCGATCGAGCGGGCCATGCGGCGCAAATCCGGGCGCCGCTTGAATTCGCGGATGGTGACGCGTTCATTCGGCCGCAGCTTCACACGCGGTGCCGCCTCGAGCTTCCTCTCGATCGTCGCGGCCGAAGGCGTTGTCGCCTGGGCGGCGGCAAGGCTCGGCATGGCAATGGCCGCGATCAGCGCGGCGGCAAGTGTACGGCGGGTCAACATGTCTTCGTCTCCTTCGGCCTTGGCCGCATTGATGGTGCGGGCAACATGCCAAAGGCAGCCTGAAGCGCCGATGAACGACGGGTTCAGATTCCGGCTGGCATCACGGCCGCATGACGCTGGCCGAGCGTTCGGCGAAAGGCAGCGGATGCACGGTCTCTTTCTTCTGCGCCACAGGTGCAAAGCCGAGCTTCTGATAGAGCGGCAGAGCCGCCGGATGATCGAGCGTGCAGGTCTGCACCGTCACCCGCTTCGGACCATACGACCACGCGGCGGCGATCGCGGAGCCCAGGAACCAGCGGCCGATGCCCTGCCCGGTGGCATGTTCCATCATGCCGAAATAGGCAAGTTCGACTTCTTCCGGCAGATGCGGCTTGAGATCGAAGAAGCCGGCCGGTGCCCCGTCGAGATAGAGCACCCTGATGTCGCGATCCTCGCGGTGGATGCCGGCGGAAAGCTCGTCATCATCCAGTCTCAGCACATTGACCCAGTGCCATTTGCGCCCCACCCGGTCCATCAAATACCGGTAGAAATGCAGCGGAATGTCCTTGGTCTTCAGCAGCGCGACCTGACGGTTATAGGGCACAGGCGGCAAATAGGCCGGCGGCATATGCATCTCGAGGAACGTCACCGTGACTTCGATGTCTGCCAGCACGCCGTTTTCCATCGTCTTCATTCCTTGCCGGTCACGACAGGCGTGTCGGAAAGCCCACCCCACTCCGTCCATGAGCCGTCGTAAAGCCTGTTGTCGGTGTGGCCAAGCGTTTCCAGCGCCAGCGTTGCCACCGCCGCGGTAATGCCGGAGCCACATGAGGTGACGACGGGTTTCGACAGATCGATACCGGCCTCCTCGATCACCTTGCGCAGGCGGTCCTTCGACAACAGCTCGCCATTTTCCGACAGCGCCGAATAGGGCAGATTGCGCGCGCCAGGCATATGGCCCGAGCGGATACCCGTGCGCGGTTCTGGCTCGGTGCCGGTGAAGCGGCCCGGCCCACGGGCGTCGGCGATCTGGCTTTCCCCGGTGTCGACGATCCGGCGCATGTCGGCGAGGCTGGCGACGCGACCAGCGTCGAAATCGGCATGAAACACGCTTGGCGCGATCTTCGTCGGTTCGGCCGTTACCGGCCGGCCGGCCGCCTTCCACCCATCGAAGCCGCCGTCCAGAATATAGGTCTGGAAGACGCCCATCACCCGGAACATCCACCATGCCCGAGGCGCAGAGAAGAAACCCGGGCCGTCATAGACGACGATGGTGTCATCCGCCGAAACGCCCATGGCACCCACATACTGGGCGAAGTGCCGCGGCGACGGCAACATGTGCGGCAGCGGCGAGTCCGGGTCGGAAACGGCATCCTGATCCAGGAACCGCGCGCCCGGAATGTGCGCCGCCTCGTATTCGCCGCGCGCATCGCGCTTTTGCGCCGGGAGATACCAGGACGCATCGATGATCGTCAGGCCCGGCTCGCCGAGACGCTGCTGCAGCCAGTCCGCATCGACGGTGAAAGGGCTGTCCTCTGCCATTCTTGTTCTCCTGCTTCGTCTTCGGCCAACATTGAGCCTGCCTTCTTGGCCGACCGCAATCCTTTGGCTGACCTTCGGTTCGGGATCATGTTCGGCTCGACAATCCGGATGTGTTGTGAGCGCACGACATGTCTGCCGTGGCAGTGCGTTGATTCCGATTGTTTTCGTGTTTCGTGGCGAGTACGGAGTGATGGTTATGATCTGGGGTGGGCGGGGTCAATAAAATCTCGACATGAGCAATCTCCTGTTTTCCCGTGTTCCCAGCAATCCGGTTTCGCTCGGGCTTGTTTGCAATTTTATTGCGCACTATCCGCCTTTTGACGGTTACGAGTTCGGCTTGATGGTGAAGACGCTGCGCTATCAACTGGACCAGCAGACACACATGATCGGCTCGATTGACGACGCCATCGTCGCTTATGTCGGTTGGATACAGACCAGCCGCGAGATAGCAGAAGCCTGGGCGACGAACGGCGGACCACTCAATCCCCTTCCCGGGGGCGACGCCACCGCGGTGACGGTTCTGGCGACGCGGTCCTCGTCCCACATCCTGCCGATGATCAAGAAGGCCAAGCTCATCAACCTCGACAAGTCGGTATTCTGGAAACGCGACTTCATCGACAACCGCGGCTCGGTCAAGCGTGCCGTCCGCAAGCGCGACGTCTGATGGATTCGGCCGACTCCGCCGAGGCGCTGACGCAAGAAATCCTCATCCGGCTGGATGATCGCTACGCCGCGATGTTCGTGCGCATCTGGCGGCCGGCCGGCACGTCGCGCGCAACGGTCTTCTGCCTGCACGGCTTCACCGGCAATGGTGCCGACTTTGACTACCTTGCCACATTCCTGTGCCGCAATGGCTTCCTGGTGATCTGCCCAGACCTGTTGGGACGCGGGCGCAGCGCCTATCTGGGTTCAGGATACGATATCAACGTCTACTCCAAATGCCTGCGTGCGCTTGGCGAGTTCGCCGGGACAGAGAACCACTTCATCGGCACTTCGTGGGGTGGCACGATCTTGCTGTTGTTCCTGCATATGACTCGTTCCAAGGCCGCGAAAATCGTTCTCAACGACGTGCCAATGCTCGGCGGGCCGAAGGTCGACGCGATGCGAAGCGGAGTCACGAAGGAAAGTGCGCTCAAGTTCGAGACCCGCGCAGCGGCGAAGGAGTATCTGGGCGCCTCCAGAGCCGTCATGGGGTCGGTCGAGGAAACGGTCTTCAACCGCTATGTCGAGAACAGAATCGCCGCCAGCCCGGATGGCTTCCGACTTGCCTATGACCCGGCCACGACCGGAAACTTCGACGCCATGACCGGGCGCGATTACGATCTGTTCCCAATCGCAGCCAAGATCGATGCCCGCATCCTCATGATGTACGGCCGCGGCAGCCAAGTCATCGACCGGCAGGCCATCGACCGCACGCGAAAGGCACGGCCCGATCTGTGGCTTGCCGACAATATCGATGCGGGCGATCCGCCGTCGCTGATGACGCTGGACCAGGCCCTGCTCATCCTGGGTTTCCTGTCTGCTGTCTGAAACTGGATTTGTCGTGGCGGGGTTGGTTTCGGAAAATGCATTTCGACGATTTATACAGTGAATATATCGCCGCGACTTATGATCGCCAAAGCTCGGCTGAAAATCCCGCCAAGATCCTGATTTGCACGACTCCGCGAACCGCCGGGCATTCCTATTGCCAGGTCTTGCAGCAGTTCGGCCTTGGAATACCCACCGAATATTTTCAGTGGCAATATGCCTTGCCGTTGATGAGACGATGGTCGGCCGACGACACCATTGACCTCGAAAAACTCAATGAGCAGGCGCCGGTCTTCGGTCGGCATCTCCTGAAGAAGAGGACTGAAAACGGCGTATTCGGCGCCAAGATCTTTTTTGAAAACCTGCCATTCGCGCGCAGTTCGATCGGCGATGACGACGGTAACTCGTTCTACGTGTTCCTCTCCAGGAGAAACAAGGTAGAGCAGACCATAAGCCTGCTCTCGATGCTCCATACAGGCCAGCCCTTCGACAGTCAGGAGACACTGCCTGGGATTCCCACGGTGACAATTTTGAGCGAGAGGGTTGTCCGAGATACCGCGCAGTACATTTTCGACAGCGAGATCAGGTGGAAAAATTACCTGAACAGCATTGATCGCCAGAGAGTGGCTGATGTTTGCTACGAAGACTTTGTCGCGAACCAGCAGGAAAACGTATCCGTCACAATGAGCAATTGGTTCCCGGACTTCGAGCTGAAGTCAAAGGCCATATCGACAAGCAAGCGCTATGCGCATGATGTCGAGTTCAAGACCATGGTCGGAAGGCAATTCGGGGACTACATCCGGCGGTTTTGGCGAGAACGCGCCTGACGTTGCGCTTCATCGACGCGAAACACTGACCGAAGACCCCTCCGCCGGGCGTAATGCCAGCGCATAGTCGAACCGGATCACATCGTCGGCCCGACTGAAGGCGAACTGGCGTACCACGGCGAGAATAGCCTCCTTTACTTCCAGCCGGCCAAGACGCGCGCCACCGCACATGCGCGGTCCGGTGAGAAACGGAATAAAAGCCCGTCGGTCGAAGCTGTTCTCGATGAATTCCTTCCTGCTTGCATCGAACGTGCGCGGGTTTTCCCAGAAGGCTGGATGTTGGTGCACGCCGATGATCGATACCATGATCAGCTGCCCGGCGCGCAGGTCGCGGCCGTCAAGAACGGTATCGGCGCCGACTTCTCGGGTCAGAAACGGTATCGGAGGGAAATAACGCATCGTCTCATTGATGATGCAATCGGTATACGGCGTGAGCACCTCGCCCGAGAGTATCTCGGCATGGATGCGCTCCTGCACCTGCTGATTGGCCCCCAGCCGGTCGATCACCCAAAGTGCCGTCGTCACTGTTGTCTCGACGCCGGCGAAGAAATTCATGACGAACTCCTCGACCGGCGAAAAGCCTTCAACGTCGTGGGCCTCGCTTCTGAAGCGGTCCATCTCGGCCGCCGCCCGTGGGTCCGCCATCAGCCGCGATCCGAAATCGGCGATCACTGCACGGGCGTCCTTGATCGCATTCGCGCGTTCGGCGGTCGTCGGCGACACCCAGGAATAAAATTGGAGACGCCTCAGCACCTCGCGCACCCTGTCGAGCAACACGAGTGTCGCCGCCATATCGGGAACAAGGCCGAAAGCCCGGTAAAATATCGTCATTGACGCAGCAAACAGGGCTTGCTGAATCGCGGGCAGCGTCGCCTCGCTCCCGGAAAGACTGGTGGCATAGATTTCCGCCACGGGATGCTGCTGCGCCGACCTGGCGGCTGCCAAATAGATATCCTGGGTAATGGCGCGCCGGACGGACCAGTCTTCATCATTGGTGTTGAAGCGGCTGAATCCGAGCGCCGAGATCAGAGAGAAGTTCTTTCGGAAAAGCTCCGGCGCCTTGACGATTACGTCGACGGCCTCGGGATTGTCGAAGACAGTCACATTGCCGAGGTCACGGGCCTTTCCATTGGGCCCCACCTGCCCGCTTTGGGCAAAAAGCGCGTAGACGAGATTGTTTAGAACGCTTTCGATTTGCGCCTGATTGTCCATCAATGCCCCCAAGCAGCCATGAACGCCACAGGCATCGCGCTGACGTCTCGACCAGAAAACCCAGCTCTATCATATTTGATTCGCAGGGATAAAAAGCCCTCTGTGGCAAACGCGTAACACTGCCCGACCTAATTATTTGACCAGCTATGACGCCAGATGCCGCTACGGTAATGTGCGGGTGGGCTAAAGCGAATTTATTTTGATTCCAGGCGGGGAAAAAATGCGAAATCATGTTTCAGGCAAGCTTCTTGCCACGGTTGCGGCGTCTGCCGCCTCGGTGACCTCGATCGGCGTGGTTGCAGCCCATGCGGCTGATGCACAGGTTACCGACCAGGCCGTGGTCGATTCCCGCATCAAGATCGCGTTTGAAGGCGCGGTCTATCAGTCCAATGTCGACAAGGTCGGCGACACCAGCGACAAGCTGGGCAGCGGCAGTGACTTTGGCGATCTCTATGGGTCGGTAGCGCTGACCAAACAGATTTCTCCGGATGTCGACTGGCGCATCGCCGGCGCTTTTCACGCCGGACAGGATAATGACTTCAATGTGGACGCGACGGTACCCGGTGGTGTTGTCGGTCTATCGTTCGGCAACAGCTACAATTTTCAAACGCTGGATTTTGATGTCGGCAAACACGTCCAAGTGCAGAGCGCCGACATTCGCTTCTTCGGCGGCGTGCGCTTGCTGCACTCCAAGGAGGAATTGAATTTCAACGTGAGCGCAACGCCGGATGATCCAACCGACAAGGGCGGCAATGTCGACAAGCTCGGCTCATCGGAATTCTATGGCATTGGTCCGCGCCTCGGCGCCGAAGTCTATTATCCGCTCAGCGAGACATGGGGGCTCACCGGAGCGGTTTCCGGCTCGGCCATGTGGGGCCGCCGGACGGACAAGATCAGCTTCCACGTACATGAGGACGATCCGAGCGATCCTACGCCCGATCCAGATGTCGACGTCAGCGAAAGCGAGCATTCCAGCGAGGTCGTGACGAATGTCGACCTTTCCGGCGGCGTGACCTTCAAGCCGTGGGAGAACACCACGTTCACCGCTGGCTATCGAGTTGAGCAGTGGCACAATCTTCTTCTTCTCTCCGACAAGAGCACCCAGACGTTCCACGGGCCGTTCCTGCGCCTCGAAGTCAAGATGTAGCCCAGCGGTTCGGGCTATCGAACTCGGACTGCAGCGTCGAATGGATTGCAATTGACTGAACTGGACGTGGTGTTTGAATCCAAGGTTGCGGTAAACGGCAACGTCAAACTGCACTACACGGCGGCGGGCTCTGGCCCGCCGATTGTGTTTTTGCACGGTTTTCCGGATCACGGGATGGGATGGCGACGACAGCTGCAGGCGCTTTGCGGGCGTTATCGCGTGATCGCGCCGGACCTGCGGGGCTTCGGACAAAGCGATGCGCCGCAAGGATACGGCAACTATGTGTTGGCAAACTTGGTCAACGACGTGCTGGCCGTTCTCGCAGCCGAAAAGCTAACCCAGGCCGCGATTGTCGGCCACGACTGGGGCGCCATTATCGCCTGGTGGCTGGCCATACGCGTGCCGCAGGTCGTGCGCCATCTCATTTTGTTGTCTACGCCGCACCCGCGCAATCATCTGCGCGCTATCGCCGATCCGGCCAATGCCGAGATCACGGAATATATACGTCGCTTCCAGGTGCCGGGCGCAGCCCAGATGCTGGATATCGACGAACTCACAGCCTGGGTGGCCGATCCGCAGGACAGGCAGGCCCTGGTCGACTCGCTCAGGCGATCCGATCCCGAGGCGATGCTCGGCTATTACAGAGCCAACATACCGCTTGGTAAGGTGACCGATGTCGGACCACTGCCTCTCGTCAAGGCGCCGACCCTTGTGCTGTTCGGCACCGACGATCCCTATGTTCCGGTAAACGCTTTCGATGGCACGTTTCGCGAGGTCGACAACGTGACCGCACTGGTGGCGTTGCCAGGCGCCGGCCACTTCATTCACCACCAGGCGGCCAGGTTCGTCACCGAGCAGATCGAAGCGTGGGTGGAGCGCCCGCCTTCCAGCTTCCGCCACTTTGGTTAGGTGCGTCGCGAGAGCACGAAACGGTCGAATGTAGCTTGCCTAGCTTGCCGGCATCGGGCCAAAACGTATGCGGAAGCGCCGGTTTTCGCGGCCTTTCTTCTCGATCTTGCCGATGTGGATTTCACCGACTTCGCCGGTGCTCTTCACATGGGTGCCGCCGCAGGGCTGGCTGTCCACCGAAGCGTTGTCGCCAATACAGACCAGGCGGATATTGCCGGTGCCGACCGGGGGCCGGACGTTCTTGGATTTCACCAGGCCGGGGTTGGCGGCCAGTTCCTCGTCGCTGATCAATCTGGTGAAGATGGGGTGGTCGGCCCGCACCAGGTCCATCAGGCTCGCCGTGACGTCATCCCTGGAGAAGCTGGCATCCGGCATGTCGAAATCGACGCGGCTGTCGTCCTCGGAAACCGCGGCACCCGTGATCGGAAATGGACAGACGACGGTGAGCAGATGGCAGGCGGCATGCATGCGCATCAACAGATGCCGCCGCTCCCAGTCGATCGCCAGCCTCACTGTCTCACCGATCCGTGGCGCCGCCTGTTCCGGCGCCGGCACATGGATGATCTCGTCCTTGGTCTCGCCGGTAATGGTGGCGGCAATGGCGATGCGGCTGCCGTCGCCGCGCTCGAGATGACCCATATCGCCCGGTTGACCGCCCGACGTGGCGTAGAAGATCGTCCGATCGAGAATGATGGCGCCGCGGTCGTTGATGGCAACGACCGTCGCGTCCGCCGTGCGCAGATAGGCGTCGTCGCGAAACAGCGCATGTGTCTTGTGCGGCATCACGCGACCTTTTCGAACGGCACCGAAATCTTGCTCTTCAGCTCCATCCAGCCTGGCACCGGCAGCTGCTTCCCGCGCAAGAATTCCGGATTGAACAGCTTCGACTGATAGCGTGTGCCGTAGTCGCAAAGAATGGTCACGATGGTGTGGCCGGGGCCCAATTCCCGAGCCAGACGGATCGCGCCGGCAATGTTGATGCCGGTCGAGCCGCCGACGCAAAGGCCTTCTTCCTGGATGAGGTCGAAGACGATCGGCAGCGCATCCTCGTCGGGGATCTGGAATGAAAAATCCGGCGTGAAGCCTTCGAGATTGGCGGTGATGCGCCCTTGCCCGATGCCTTCGGTGATCGAGCTGCCTTCGGACTTCAGCTCGCCGCTGGTGTAGAAGGAGTAGAGCGAAGCTCCCAGCGGATCGGCGAGCGCGATCTTTACATCCTTGCTTTTCGCCTTCAGCCCGAAGGCGACGCCGGCCAGCGTTCCGCCCGAACCAACCGCCGAGACAAAGCCGTCGACCTTGCCACCGGTCTGGTTCCAGATCTCCTCCGCCGTGGTACGGATATGGCCGTCGCGGTTGGCGACATTGTCGAACTGATTGGCCCAAATGGCGCCGTTCGGCTCCGTGCCCGCCATCTGCTCGGCCAGCCGGCCCGATAGTTTCACGTAATTGTTGGGGTTCTTGTAAGGCACCGCGGGCACCTCGATCAGTTCGGCGCCGAGCAGTTTGATCGTGTCCTTCTTTTCCTGGCTCTGCGTGTCCGGAATGACGATGACGGTGCGGTAGCCGAGCGCCTTGGCGACCAGCGTCAATCCGATGCCGGTGTTGCCTGCCGTTCCCTCGACGATCACACCGCCGGGCTTCAGCAGCCCGCGCTGCTCGGCGTCACGGATGATGAACAGGCCCGCGCGATCCTTGACCGATTGGCCCGGATTCATGAATTCGGCCTTGCCCAGGATCTCGCAGCCGGTTTGCTCAGAAGCTTTGTTGAGGCGGATCAGAGGCGTGTTGCCGATCGCGTCGATCACAGAACGGGGCATTCAGGATTCCTTGTGTAGGTGCGCCGAACCCTAGAAACCCGAAGCTTCGGTTTCAAGGCAAGAATTTGTCTGGTCCAGTCGCATTTGCGGTACTGTTGTTGCACCAACGCTTCCCGAGACCGCTCTCTTACGCCACTGTTCATTTTCCAGCTGAGGTTGAAAAGCAGCTTTTCATTCGATTTCTTCATCGCTAGAGCAAAGCACCAACAAGTCGACAGGGCGCAGCATGACACTCTACCGGGCCAACCCGAAGCACGGCGTCGCCTGGATCACGGGCGGCAGCAGCGGCATCGGCCGTTCGCTGGCCAGAGATCTTGCATCCCAGGGCTATGCCGTGGCGGTGACGGCGCTTGACGACGATCCGATCGACACGCTTGTCGTCGAGACCGCGCAGATGCCGGGCAGTGTCACGGCCTTTCCCTGCGACGTCACCGACGAACCGCGCATGACAAGAACCGTCGCCGCGATCGAGAAGGAACTCGGTCCCATCGTGCTCGCCATCTTCAATGCTGGAAACTACATTTCGACGCCGGGTGAAAATCTCGTCGTCAACGACTTTCGCCGGTCCTTCGAGGTCAACTATTTCGGCATCATCAATGGCCTGGTGCCCGTCATGGAACGCATGCGCGTGCGGGCACGCGGCCATGTCGTGCTGGTCGGCTCCGTCACGTCCTATTTCGGCTGGCCGACAACGGCCGCCTATGGCGGCACCAAGGCGGCAATCAACATCCTGGCCGAGTCGCTGAAGTATGATTTCGACAAGATGAACGTGCGCATCCAGGTGTTCAATCCGGGCTTCATCGACACCCCGCTGACCGAGAAGAACATGCTGCCGATGCCGGGACTGATGCCGGTCAGCCGCGCGTCGCGCCGCATGGCGCGGGGCATCAAGTCCGGCGGTTTCGAAGTCACCTTCCCGCGCCGGACAAGCTGGCCCCTGAAACTGCTCAGCGTCCTGCCGAGGCCGCTGTGCAGAGGATTTATCAGCCTGATGACCAACTGGAAGGCGCGGCCGCTGCATTACGACCGCAAGCCGCCAATCGAATAGGGTCGCTGGCGAAGTTGGCGGGCGCCCCGCTTCGGGCCGCCGTTTGCCTGCGGTGGCCGCCGCCATAGGTTGAGAGATTGTTTGCGTGGAGTCTGCGATGGGGCGACGGATCGTGCTTGCTGTGCTAGGCTTTGTCGCCATCCTCGCACTGGCCATCGTGCTCGGCCCACGCGTCCCCGTCGACACCACGATCCGCTTCGATCCCTCGGTCATCGGCGACGATCCGCAGGCCTATGTGGCAAAGGTCGAAGCCGCCATTCCCGGAATCCGCGACGGGCTGGAGAAGGAGATCGTCTGGGCCAACCCGATGCTGCATGCCAGGACGCCGCTGGCGATCGTCTACATCCACGGCTTTTCCGCATCGAAAGGCGAGGTCCGCCCGCTGCCGGACGAAGTGGCCGACCAACTCGATGCCAATCTCTTCTACACCCGTCTTACCGGTCACGGGCAGGACGGCGCGGCGATGACGCAAGGCAGCATCAATGCCTGGATCAACGACTATGTGGAGGCGCTCGCCATTGGCCGGGCGATCGGCGACAAGGTGATCGTCATCTCGACTTCGACCGGCGGCTCGCTGGTCACATGGGCGGCAACGCAGCCGGGCGCATCGGACGGGGTGGCGGCGATCGCGTTCATCTCGCCGAATTTCGGCATGAAGGCTTCGGGTGCCGAAATCCTGACCGTGCCATGGGGAAAACAGATCGCCAGGCTGGTTGCGGGCAAGGAACACATCTTCGTGCCGCGCAACGCGCTGCATGAAAAATTCTGGACCTACCGCTACCCGATCGAAGCGACCTTGCCGATGCAGGCGCTGACTGACCTTGCCTATGGCGCCCCGGTGGAGAAGGCGACCATCCCTGCTTTGTTCATCTTCTCGGATTCGGACAAAGTGGTGCGGCCCGACCGCACCCGCGAGATCGCCGGGCGCTGGGGCGCGCCGCATGAACTGGTCCCGGTCGACGACACCGGCGACCCGGACAACCACGTCATCGCCGGCGACGCGCTGTCGCCATCGACCACGGCCTTTCTGGCGCAAAGGATTGCCGTCTGGGTCGAGGCGGTGGTCAAGTAAGCGGATGAAAAAAGGGGCGACCGAAGCTTTGCTTCAGCCGCCCTTTTTGTCGGTCCCGGCAATCAGCCAGCCTGAGCCTGACTGATTGCGATACGGTCTGGCTTACGCAGCCCGCGCCGCCGGACGCTTGCCGCCGAAGCGGCGCTTATTGTTGCCTTTAAAGGCTGGCTTGGCGCCTTCCGGCTTGCGCTCGCCGGCGAAGGCCGGCTTGTCGCCGAAGCGCTTCTTGCCAAAACCGTTGCCTTTGTTCTCGCCACCGGGCCGCCTGCCGTCGCGACGACCATTGCGGTCATTGGCCGGTTCGAAGCGCTCGTTCTTTTCAGCCGGATTGCGCTGCGGATCGGGGCTGCCGAGATGGTCGGCAACGATCGGCAGCTTGGTGCGGATGATGCGTTCGACCTGGCGCAGCTTGCTGTTCTCAGAGGGATCGCAAAGCGTAATGGCGATGCCGTCCATGCCATTGCGGCCGGTGCGGCCGATGCGGTGGACATAGCTCTCCGCTTCGTCCGGCAGGTCGAAATTCACGACATGGCTGATGCCGGGGACGTCGATGCCACGCGCGGCAATGTCGGTCGCCACCAGAATGCGCACCGAACCCTCGCGGAAATCGTTCAGCGCCTTCTGGCGGGCGTTCTGCGACTTGTTGCCGTGGATGACGGCGGCCTTGAAGCCGTCGCGCTCGAGGTCCTTGGTCACCCTGTCGGCACCATGCTTGGTGCGCGAAAAGATGATGACGGACTTCATCGCTTCGTCGGCGAGCATCGTCGACAGCACCTGGCGCTTCTGCTTGGTGCGGGCAAAGACGACGCCTTGCACGATCTCGGCCGCTGCCGTGCTTTGCGGCGCGACTTCAACGCGAATCGGGTTCTTCAGCAGGCCCTTCGCCAGTTCGGCGATCTCATTGGGCATGGTCGCCGAGAACAGCACCGTCTGACGGTCGGGCGCGGTCGCCTTGGCGATGCGCTTGACGTCATTGATGAAGCCCATGTCGAGCATGCGGTCGCCTTCGTCGAGCACCAGCCATTTGGTGTCGGCAAGCACGAGGTCGCCTTCACGCACAAGATCGGTCAATCGGCCGGGCGTTGCGATCAGGATGTCGACGCCGGGCGCAACCTTCTTCACCTGGCTGAAGCGCGAGACGCCGCCGAGCACGAGCGCGGTCGAGACATGCGCGCCCTTGGCGAGGATCTTGATGGTGTCCTCGATCTGCACGGCGAGTTCGCGCGTCGGCGCCAGAATCAGCGCACGCGCCGTCTTGGCGCGCCGCTTGGTGCCGAGAGCGATGATCTTCGACAGGATCGGCAGCGCGAAGGCCGCGGTCTTGCCGGACCCCGTCTGGGCGATGCCGAAAATGTCACGGCCTTCCATCTGCGGCGGGATCGCCTGTGCCTGGATAGGCTTCGGTTCGGTGAAACCGGCGTTATGGGTGGCCTTGAGCAGCGCGCCCGTAATACCCAGTGCGGCGAAACCGGTAAGTTCCGCGGTGTTGCTACCGAGCAAAGTGTTTTCGTTTGTCAAAATAATCTTCTTTCACGCGGCTTCGGCCGCAAACATCGATGGCGGCAGGGCGCAACCTGCCGTCGAACAAATTGTCATGGAACGACAAGGCGGCGGACGTTTCCGTCCGCGCGGCTGCGCTGTCGTGCCCGCGGGCATCATGCCACGGGGCTTTTTCGCCGCTTTGTGATGTACCGGAAAGAGGGGCCGATATACCGGAAAGAGGGAAAACAGACGCAACCAGTCTCATTCGTCGAGAAGGCCGGAGTGTCCCGGCCCAAGCGCCTATGTCGCCGCATATGGCCCAGTTCGCCGCCAAATGCAAGGGGCGTCATGCTGCAGCGCAACAAAGACGGGCGTAAGCGGCGCTTGCGCTCGCCTGCAGGCACGATTACCACGAAATGCCGCTGGCCTGGGAGGTAATCGATGAAGGACGTGCTGAAGGAACTCGAGCGCCGGCGCGAGATCGCCCGCATGGGTGGTGGCCAGGCGCGCATCGATGCCCAGCATAAGAAGGGCAAGCTTACCGCGCGCGAACGCATCGAGGTATTTCTCGACGAGGGCTCGTTCGAGGAATTCGACATGTATGTCGAGCACCGTTCGACCGATTTCGGCATGGAGAAGACCAAGATCGCCGGCGACGGCGTGGTCACCGGCTGGGGCACGGTCAACGGCCGTCCGGTCTACCTCTTCGCCAAGGATTTCACCGTGTTCGGCGGGTCGCTGTCGGAGGCTCACGCCGAGAAGGTCATCAAGGTGCAGGAGATGGCGCTGCGCAATCGTGCGCCGATCGTCGGGCTTTATGATGCCGGCGGCGCGCGCATCCAGGAAGGCGTGGCCGCGCTCGGCGGTTATGCCGAGATATTCCAGCGCAATGTGCTGGCGTCCGGCGTCATTCCGCAGATCTCGGTGATCATGGGGCCTTGCGCCGGCGGCGACGTCTATTCGCCTGCCATGACCGACTTCATCTTCATGGTGCGCGACACCTCCTACATGTTCGTCACCGGGCCGGATGTGGTGAAAACCGTCACCAACGAGACCGTGACCGCCGAGAGCCTCGGCGGCGCTTCCGTCCATACGACGAAATCCTCCATCGCCGACGGCGCCTATGACAATGACGTCGAAGCGCTGCTGCAGATGCGCCGGCTGGTCGACCTGCTTCCGGCTTCCAACACGTCAGAGCTTCCCGAGATCGAATGCTACCAGTCGGTCACCGACCATGATTTGTCGCTCGACCGGCTTATCCCCGACAACGCCAACAAGCCCTACGACATCAAGGAGTTGATCCTGAAAGTCGCCGATGAAGGCGACTTCTTCGAGATCCAGCAGAATTTTGCGAAAAACATCGTCACCGGGTTCGGACGCGTCGAGGGCCGCACGGTCGGCTTCGTCGCCAACCAGCCGATGGTGCTGGCCGGCGTGCTCGATTCCGACGCCAGCCGCAAGGCGGCGCGTTTCGTGCGCTTCTGCGACTGCTTTTCGATCCCGATCGTCACCTTTGTCGATGTTCCCGGCTTCCTGCCCGGCACGGCGCAGGAATATGGCGGGCTGATCAAGCATGGCGCCAAACTGCTGTTTGCCTATGCCGAGGCCACCGTGCCGAAGATCACCGTCATCACCCGCAAGGCCTATGGCGGCGCCTATGACGTGATGGCGTCAAAGCATCTGCGCGGCGACATGAACTATGCCTGGCCGACGGCGCAGATCGCGGTGATGGGCGCACGGGGCGCGGTCGAGATCATCTACCGCAAGGACATTGGCGACGCCGAAAAGATCGCAGCCCATACAAAGGCTTACGAGGATCGCTTCCTGTCGCCTTTCGTCGCCGCCGAGCGTGGCTATGTCGACGAGGTGATCATGCCGCACTCGACCCGCCGCCGTATTGCGCGGGCGCTCAGGATGCTGCGCAACAAGGACATGCAGAACCCCTGGAAGAAGCACGACAACATACCGCTGTAAGGCGCCCGCACCAGTTTCAGCGTGGAATAATCGAGCGATTCAAATTCCGCGGCTTGGAATAGTTGGGTAATCGGATGATTGGCTTGCGCTACCGCGCGTCGAAGAGTTCGCGCAGCGCCGGCACCAGCGCCAGCGGCAGATCCTCGGCGATAAGACCGGGTCCGAACCGGCTGCCGGCTTCGGCGTGCAGCCACACCGCCGCGCAGGTTCCCGCGAAGGGCGGCATGCCTTGTGCGAGCAGGCCGGCAATGATGCCCGACAACACGTCGCCCGACCCGGCTGTGGCCAGCCACGGCGCGCCGTTGGAATTGATCGCCGCTTTGCCATCGGGAGCAGCGATCACCGTGTCGGCGCCCTTGTAGACGATGACGGCATTGGCGCGCTTGGCTGCCGCGCGCGCCTTGGCCAGCTTCGACAGGGTCTCATTCCCCGCGATATCAGGGAACAGTCGGCCGAATTCACCCTCATGCGGCGTTATCACCAACGCTGGAGCGTTCGGCTGACGGGCGGCTTCGAACAATGCCTCGGATTGGTGAGCCAGCGATGTGATGGCGTCGGCATCCAGCACGATCACACTTGCGTGGCTTGGGTTCGCCGACGCGCGCGCACCATCCTCCAAAGCCTTGATCAGTTGCAGGGCAAAATCGCCGACCTTGGGTTTGGGGCCGAGCCCCGGTCCGAACACCAACGCTTCGGGATGGCGCGCCGTCAGGAATTCCTGCACCTCCTCGAGCGAACCCGCCTCTCGCAGCATGATCGAGGTCAGATGTGTCGCGTTCACCTGCATGGCATTGGGCGGCGACAGCACGGTGACCGCCCCTGCCCCGCTTCTCGCGGCGGCCATCGCCGACAGCCGCGCCGCGCCCGTCGCGCTGGGGCCGCCGGAAAAGACGCCGACATGGCCGCGCTTGTATTTGTGCGCGTCGACCGCCGGTGCGGGAAAATCCCGCAACCACAGGTCCGGCCCATTCTCGAAAGTCGAGACGGCGAGTTGGGCGATGATGCCGTCGCCGATGCCGATATCGGCGAGCACGATTTCACCGCATTGCCCGCGCCCCGGCAGCAGCAGGTGGCCAGGCTTTTTCCGCGCGAAGGTGACGGTGACCTCGGCGCGAAACGCCCGGCCCAATATTTCGCCGCTGGCTCCCGAGACGCCCGACGGCAGGTCGACCGCGACCACCGGCAGGCGCAAGGCTGTCACGCTTTCGACAGCTTTCGCGGCATCGCCGGACAGCGGCTTGGACAGTCCGGCCCCATAGAGCGCGTCGACCACGATCGAGCCGGCCTCGGCATCAAATCCAGACAGCGGCCGCGGCTTGATCGGGCATTCCGAGGCCGCGAGCGCCGCATCGCTTTCCGGCCTCGGCGGTCCGGATGCCCAGATTGTGGTGCCGACGCCGCTGTCGGCCAGGATACGGGCGACGACGTAGCCATCACCGCCGTTATTGCCGGGTCCGCACAGCACATGGACGTGCGTCGCCGAGGGATATCGCATGAGAACCTCGGCCGCGACCGCCTCGCCGGCTCGGCGCATCAGGCCGATACCGTCGACTGGACCGGCGGCAATCGTCAGCCGATCCGCCTCGCTCATTTCGGCGGGGACAAGAAGTTCGTTGCTCATGGATTGCCGATCCGCATTCGATCAAGCATTGTCCAATTTTCGATCCGAAGCAAACAAGGGGGAGTTGCCGAGATCAGGAGTCATATCGTAGGCATGAGGGCATCGCAGGCACAAGATTGCCTGAAGGATAGGCGATACGCCTAATCTTTGTGCGAACGCAGGTGCCGGCGCTGTGTAGGCTCCAACAGCCCATGCCGGTTTCGGTGTAGCGTATGACGTGAATTTGCATCCAGGTGCGGTGCGACTTTGAAATCGTATGAGAACGCTTCGAATCCGTCTAATTGGCATAGTTCGTGCTTGATGGAAGCGCAAGCGGGGGTTCACAACCCGTTTTTTTGGCAGTGGAGGCCACTTTTTACATGAAAAAGATCGAAGCGATCATCAAGCCATTCAAGCTGGACGAAGTGAAGGAAGCGCTTCAGGAGGCCGGACTGCAGGGCATTACTGTCACCGAGGCAAAGGGCTTCGGTCGTCAGAAGGGCCATACCGAGCTCTACCGCGGCGCCGAATATGTCGTCGATTTCCTGCCCAAGGTGAAAATCGAGGTCGTTCTTGGCGACGATGCGGTCGAAGGCGCGATCGAGGCCATCCGCAAGGCGGCGCAGACCGGCCGTATTGGCGACGGCAAAATCTTCGTTTCCAATATCGAGGAAGTCGTGCGAATCCGTACCGGCGAAACAGGCATGGACGCGGTCTGACCCGACCCCGCATTCTCCTAGAACGTCATCATAAAAAAACGTCATCACACAGGGATACATGACATGACGACAGCCAAAGACATCATGAAGCAGATCAAGGACAACGACGTGAAATTCGTCGACCTGCGCTTCACGGACCCGAAGGGCAAGCTGCAGCACGTGACGATGGATGTCATCGAGGTCGAGGAAGACATGTTCGCCGACGGCGTGATGTTCGACGGATCGTCGATTGCCGGCTGGAAGGCCATCAATGAGTCCGACATGGTGCTGATGCCTGATCCGGACACCGTCCACATGGACCCGTTCTTCGCCCAGTCGACCATGGTCATCCTGTGTGACATCCTCGATCCGGTTTCGGGTGAGTCCTACAATCGCGATCCGCGCGGCACGGCCAAGAAGGCCGAGGCCTACATGAAGTCGGAAGGCATCGGCGACACCGTCTTTGTCGGCCCGGAAGCCGAGTTCTTCGTCTTCGACGATGTGAAGTACAAGGCCGACCCCTACAACACCGGCTTCAAACTCGACTCAACCGAACTGCCGTCGAACGACGATACCGACTATGAGACCGGCAATCTCGGCCACCGTCCGCGCATCAAGGGCGGCTACTTCCCGGTACCGCCGATCGACAGTGCGCAGGACATGCGCTCGGAAATGCTGACCGTGCTCGCCGAGATGGGCGTGCGCGTCGAAAAGCACCACCATGAGGTGGCGGCTGCCCAGCACGAACTCGGCATCAAGTTCGACGCGCTGGTGCGCAACGCCGACAAGATGCTGATCTACAAATACGTCGTGCATCAGGTTGCCAATGCCTACGGCAAGACGGCGACCTTCATGCCGAAGCCGATCTTCGGCGACAACGGCTCGGGCATGCACGTCCACATGTCGATCTGGAAGAACGGCAAGCCGACCTTCGCCGGCAACGAGTATGCCGGACTGTCGGAAACCTGCCTGTTCTACATCGGCGGCATCATCAAGCACGCCAAGGCGATCAACGCCTTCACCAATCCGCTGACCAATTCCTACAAGCGTCTGGTTCCGGGTTATGAAGCGCCGGTGCTGCTCGCCTATTCGGCGCGCAACCGCTCGGCCTCCTGCCGCATCCCGTTCGGCTCGTCGCCGAAGGCCAAGCGGGTCGAGATCCGCTTCCCCGATCCGGGCGCGAACCCCTATCTCGGCTTCGCGGCGCTGCTGATGGCCGGCCTCGACGGCATCAAGAACAAGATCCACCCCGGCCAGCCGATGGACAAGGATCTCTACGATCTGCCGCCGAAGGAACTGAAAAAGATCCCGACCGTCTGCGGGTCGCTGCGTGAAGCGCTGCAGAGCCTCGACAAGGACCGCGGCTTCCTGAAGGCCGGCGGCGTGTTCGACGACGACCAGATCGACAGCTACATCGAGCTGAAGATGGCCGAAGTGATGCGCTTCGAAATGACCCCGCATCCGGTCGAGTACGACATGTACTACTCCGTCTGAGATCCAATCTCGGACTAAGATTCAATATGATATTCAGGCCCTTGAAAGATTTTCCTCTTTCAAGGGCTTTTTGCTGCGCTCCAATACGCCGTGCTTACTGATCGGCCCGCTCTCGCGCGCGCCGACTGGGCGGCGTATCCACGCTGACTTTTCGACGATCGCGCGTGCCCGGATTCATGAGCGCGGTCCATTGGCGCGCACGGCACGTCAATCCGGTGACGTTGGCCTCAGGCACAGTAAGGTCCGATGGATGACAAGAGGATCACTGTTCGATCGCGAACATGAAGCCAGGAGCGAGCGGCGCACTGTCTCAGGCTACAGTGACCGCTCGTCCGGCGCCCCCGCCAATGCCGCCGTTCAAGAAAACCCCGCCCGTCCGAACAGCATTGCGTGACGTAACCCCAAGGCCTGCGAATACGCATGCTGCACCGCGACCTGTCAACGCCACCAAGCGGACTGTGGTTAGCCGATTTCGCAACGTGAACAGATGCTTATGGAAGGGTCTTTGCCATGAATAAGTGCTGAAAAAACGCTGTTTTCCGGGCTTTTTGACAAGTGATCGCCGGAATCGGACAGGGCGGCGACGGGGACGTAGGAGGGATTCCGACCGGCTGAATTGCCTGACTTTTTCTGGGTATGTTCTGGCGAGGATGCGATCTGCCGGCTAACGGGAAAAGAACCCGGACCCTTGGCCGGAGTTCTTGCTAGCGAGCCGGAGGGACCGTACACCGCCGCCACCACCATGATCAGCCCCGTTGCCATCGGGCTCAGACGGCGGAGGGCGACGTCCAAAGAGACTTGATCGCTCTCTATAAGGAAGCAGGCCTACAGGGTGATGGTTTGCTTGTAAGGGACCAACGAAAGCGCCGGCAACCCTGAGCAAGGCAATACTACCTGCGTCGATTGGAAATGGCGTCGACCGCTCCAAAGCTCAAACAGCGCGCCAAACTTGCATCACAGAAAAGACCCCGGCTTTCGCCGGGGTCTTGGGCAGATAGCTAGTTGGATGGACTTCAGACGGTCACGGCATAAACCCTTGGTCCGCGCCGTGACGAAGGCTTAAGCCGCGGCCGAAACCTGGGCGCTTTCCGAGACCGAAGCGATCGTCTTCAGGATCTGCGAGGCGATCTGGTAGGGGTCGCCCTGCGAGTTCGGACGGCGGTCTTCCAGATAGCCCTTGTAGTCGTTGTTGATGAAGGAATGCGGCACGCGGATCGAGGCGCCGCGATCGGCGATGCCATAGCTGAACCTGTTCCACGGCGCGGTCTCGTGCTTGCCGGTCAAACGCTTGTCGTTGTCCGGTCCGTAGACGGCGATGTGATCCATCAGGTTCTTGTCGAAAGCCGCCATGAGCGCCTCGAAATAAGCCTTGCCGCCGACTTCGCGCATATAGGCCGTCGAGAAGTTGGCGTGCATGCCCGAGCCATTCCAATCGGTGTCGCCGAGCGGCTTGCAGTGGTATTCGATGTCGATGCCGTATTTCTCGGTCAGGCGCTGCATCAAATAGCGTGCCATCCACATCTGGTCGGCGGCTTTCTTGGAGCCCTTGCCGAAAATCTGGAATTCCCACTGGCCCTTGGCCACTTCGGCGTTGATGCCTTCATGGTTGATGCCGGCGGCGAGGCAGAGGTCGAGATGTTCCTCGACGATCTGGCGCGCGACGGAGCCGACATTGGAATAACCGACGCCGGTGTAGTACGGGCCCTGCGGTGCGGGATAGCCGCTCTCGGGGAAGCCGAGCGGGCGGCCATCCTTGTAGAAGAAATACTCCTGCTCGAAGCCGAACCAGGCGCCCTCGTCGTCGAGGATGGTGGCGCGCTTGTTGGAGGCATGCGGCGTCACGCCATCGGGCATCATGACTTCGCACATGACCAGCACGCCGTTGGTGCGGGCAGGATCGGGATAGACGGCGACCGGCTTCAGCACGCAATCGGAGCTGTGCCCCTCGGCCTGCTGGGTCGAGGAACCGTCGAAGCCCCACAGCGGCAGCTGCTCGAGCGTCGGGAATTCGGCGAATTCCTTGATCTGCGTCTTGCCGCGAAGGTTGGGGACCGGAGTGTATCCATCGAGCCAAATGTACTCGAGCTTGTATTTCGTCATTCTAGCCTCTCGTTGCTTGATCACCGAACCTGGATGACGCCGGCGCGCCGAGCCATCCAGCAGCCCAGCTGCCAAGTCGATAAAATGCAATTCGTGTGCCATTTCCGCTGCGCCGGGTGCGTCAAAAATGCCCGTTCATCCCGGCGATGCAGCCGAGCCGCCTAAGCAATGCGCCACGATCGACCAGAAGCAGAATCTGCTTAAATAACATGCAAATACTGATCTTTCTTTAGGCATCTTGCCTAAATGGTTCGCAGGACTTACTTTCATGAAAAGATGAATCGGCAAGGGTCCGCAGAAGAAAGGAGACAGCCAATGGAGATCACCTCAGCCCGTCCGTCGGCAAAAATCCTGATGTTCCCGATGGCAGCGCGCATGGCTGCCTCAAATTTAGGCGTGAAGGCTAAGTTCGCGGCAGAGCTTGCCTCTTTGCGCGATCATCCGCTTGATCATGGCGAGGCCTGGTACCACGAGGCTGCCATCGCGGAAGCCGAACCGCCTCGCAAAAGCTAGTCCTACAACAAGAAAAACCCGGCGCGATTGCTCGCGCCGGGTTTTTCTTTGGGCGCTTGAATTCGCCTACTCCTTGGAGTGCAGATTGGTGCCGAGCGTATCCTTCACGAAGATCATGCCGATGACCAGCGACATCGCCGCGATCACCACCGGATACCAGAGGCCATAATATATGTCGCCCTTGTAGGCACTCAGGGCAAACACCGTTGCCGGCAGCAGGCCTCCGAACCAGCCATTGCCGATGTGGTAGGGCAGCGACATGCCGGTGTAGCGAATGCGGGTCGGGAACATCTCGACCAAGATCGCCGCGATCGGCCCGTAGACCATGGTCACGAACAGGACCAGGATGAACAGGATACCGATGGTCATTGGCCAGTTGACGGCCGCCGGGTCGGCAAACATAGCGAACGCGCCGCCAGCCGGGATATTGTAGACGGTGACTTCGGGCGCACCCGCTGCTTCATCGGTGGTCAGCAGATTGTCCTTCACCGCCTGGTCGATCGGCACAGTAGCCTTTTCACCGGCGCGGATCGCGGCAGCGTCCAGCTTCAGTTCCGGGTTGGCGGCGACAAACGCGTCGAGCTTCTGGTCCGCAACCTTGATCGCCGCACGCTTCAGCGGATAGCCTCCGTCTTTCAGAGCCATGTTGACGGCTTTCACGAAGGCTGCGTCCTTGGCCTTGGCCTGATCGCCAGCGGCGACGGCGTCATAGGAAGCCACCGTCTCGTTGCCGATCTTGACTGATGCGGCTGTTCCGGCCGCAGCCGTCGACACCACGTCATAAGGAACCGAGTTCTTGGTCAGGAACGACGTTGCGATGTCACAGGACGTCGTGAACTTCGCCGTGCCGACCGGATTGAACTGGAACCTGCAGTCGCCGGGTGCAGCCGTCACCGTGGCGCGGGTGTTCTGCTGCGCCGTCGCAAGCGCCGGATTTGCAGCCCAGGTCAGCGCCTTGAACAGCGGGAAGGTGCAGACAATCGCCAGAGCAAGACCCGCCATGATGATCGGCTTGCGGCCGATCTTGTCGGAGAGCCAGCCGAAGACGACGAAGAAGATCGATCCGATCGCCAGTGCGATGGCGATCATGATGTTTACCGACTGCGCGTCGACCTTGAGCACGTTGGTCAGGAAGAACAGTGCGTAGAACTGGCCGTTGTACCAGACCACGGCTTGGCCGGCGGTGAGGCCGAGCAGCGCCAGCAGGGCAATCCTGGCATTCTTCCATTGGCCGAAGGCTTCCGTTAGCGGCGCCTTGGAGCCCTTGCCCTCATCCTTCATGCGCTGGAAGGTCGGCGATTCGGAGAGCGAAAGCCGGATCCAGATCGAGACGCCGAGCAGCAGGAAGGAGACGATGAACGGAATACGCCAGCCCCAGGCAGCATAGCTTTCCTTGCTCAGTGAAGCCTGTACGATCAGGATCACAATCAGCGACAGGAACAGGCCGAGCGTCGCCGTCGTCTGGATCCATGAGGTGTAGTAGCCCCGCCGGTTGTCCGGGGCGTGCTCGGCGACGTAAGTGGCCGCGCCGCCATATTCGCCACCCAGCGCCAGGCCCTGCAGCATGCGCAGGATGATCAGGATCACGGGGGCGGCGATGCCTAAGGTCGCATAACCAGGCAGCAGACCGACCAGGAAGGTCGACAGGCCCATGATCGTCATGGTGACAAGGAACGTATATTTGCGGCCGACGAGGTCACCGATGCGGCCGAACAGCAGTGCACCGAACGGGCGCACCAGAAACCCGGCGGCGAAAGCCAGCAGCGCGAAGATATTGCGCGTCGCTTCCGGAATGGTCGGACTGAAAAACGTCGAGCCGATGAACACCGCGAGCGAGCCGTAGAGATAGAAATCGTACCATTCGAAAACGGTGCCGAGCGAGGAAGCGAAGATGACCTTCTTCTCTTCCCGTGTCATGCCGCGGCTCGTTCTGCCGGCGGTCGATGCGATTGCCATTGTGTTTTCCTCCCGTGAGACCCGTTGTCCTCGAAGCTGCGCGTCAACATCCGTGTTCTCCTCCGAACGCAGACTCAGGGCAGCCATCAACGGGAAAAATGACAGAAAGTACTGCCCAAAGGCAGCGCGTCTTTGGGATTATGACTTTGGTATTAGGTGCGCCGCGGGATGAAGCGGAGCGAGCGGCGGAACCGTCATCCCTTGAGCGCCTCGAGCAAGCCGGCGGCAGCCATCATGTCGCGCTTGCGGGCCGAGCGGCGCGCGACGGCTTCCGCATCCTGCCCCCAATGCTCGATCTGCCAGTCCTCGTCGACATGCCCGGCAGCCCAGGCCCCCTCGGCGTCGAGCGCGCCGAAATCGACAGCCAGTGCCAGCAGCGCCGAGCCGGTCAGCGAGGTCATCACATGGATGGCGGCGAGCCGCAGCGGTTCGGCCCGTTGGGCGAGATGGCTGCCCAGCACGGCGATGGTTTCGCGCGGCTGCTCGACGTGGATGATGCCCTCGGCGAGATTGAATCTTGCCCCGAGCGTCCCCCTCGCCCAATCGAGGACCGGATCCCAATGTTCGTTCTGCCGCTCCACCAGCCCTTGCGGCACGTCGGCACGGTAGCAGAGCAGATCGGACGAGGCAAAGCGCAGAATGTCTTCCAGCACCGCCTGCGGATCGCTGGCGACGCCATCGATGGCGGTGTTCACAAGCCGCATAACCGGCATTGTCACCGGATCGATGGTCTCGCCCTGGGCGGCGAACTCATCGGCGACGAGCGCTGCCGCCGCCTCGGTCGGCAGCACCAGCAGCGCCTTACCCGGCGTGCGCACCGGCTTGCCGTCGAGATGCACGGCAAAGCCGTTGTCCACCGGCGCGACCGAGACGGTCTTGTAGAAGCGCTTAGGCAGATGCGTCTTCATCTGGATCTGGGCGCGACGCACCGGATCGGGATCGGAAAGATATTTGCCCGCTTCGAGGTCGTTGAGGATATCACGCATAAAAGTCTCTCTCACACCGGTGTCAGCTTGCGCACCGGTCGGTTGACGATGATCAGGCCGGCGGCAATCAGGCCAAGTGCCAGGAAAATGCGCATGGTCAGCGGCTCATTCAAGAACATGGCACCGCACAAAACGCCGAAAACCGGCGACAGGAAGGTGAAACTGGACAGGCCTGACGCCGGATAGCGCCGCAGCAGCCAGAACCACAACACATAGGTGAAGGCGACGATGTAAACCGCCTGGAAAAACAAAGCCAAAGTCGGCAGCGCGGCCGGGTCGCGAACGGGCGGACCGGCCAGAGGCAGCACCAATATGCCAACGATTGCAGCAACCGGCGAGTTGATAAAGCAAAAGCTTTTCGGCGCTCGCCTCGACCAGTTTCGACCGCTTGATGAGGATGTTGGTCAAGGCCCAGAAAAACCCGGAGCCGAGGCTCAGGAGATCGCCGAACAGCATGTCCCCGTCACCGCCAAGCTTGTCGGAAAACACGGCCGCAAGGCCGGCAAAGGCCAGCAGCAGACCGAGGAATTTCCTCAACGTGATCTGCTCGCCGAGCAGGAAGTGGCCGCCGAGCAGCATCCAGAACGGCATCGTGTTGACCAGCAGCGTGTTGCGGGCGACGGTCGTATGCTCCAGGCCGACATAGAGGCAAAGGAACTCGATGCCGAACAGCGCGCCGACGGCGATGCCGGCGAGCAATGTCCCGTCACGCGTCAACAGCGCTATGCCGCGCCACCGACACCAGGCGAAGACACACAAACCGCCGATGATCGAGCGCGCGATCGACAGGAAGACGGGGTCGTAGCCGGCATAGGAAATCTTGGCGGCGACGTAGTTCAGCCCCCAGGAAAAAGTCAGGCCGACCATGATGACGGCGGCGGCCATGTCGACCGTATCGCGGCGATCAAGCTTATCGGTGGCGAGCGCGTCGGTGGCGCCGCTCACGATCAGTCCTCCGCGCTGGCGTCGTCGAAGCCGATCAGGTTCCAACTCTGGCGCATGTGCGGCGGCATCGGCGCGGTGACGTCGATGACGCCCTTGTCCGGATGCGGAATGATAATGCGGCGCGCATGCAGATGCAGGCGGTTTTGAATGCCGCCCGGAAAATCCCAGTTGGTGTCGGCCTCGAAATATTTCGGATCGCCCAGGATCGGGCAGCCGATGTACGCGGCATGAACGCGAAGCTGGTGGGTGCGGCCCGTATAGGGCTCCATTTCCAGCCAGGTCATCGTCTGCGCCGCCTGCTCGATGATGCGGTAGTAGGACACGGCGTGGTCGGCGCCCTTTTCGCCATGCGCGGCGACACGGACGCGGTCGCCGTCCGGCGTCGGCTCCTTGATCAGCCAGGTCGAGATCTTGTCCTCGCGCTTCGGCGGCACGCCCTTGACCAGCGCCCAGTAGGTCTTCTTGGTCTCGCGAGCGCGAAACGCTTCAGCGAGCTTCATGGCGGCAAGGCGGGTGCGGGCGACGACCAGGACACCCGATGTGTCGCGGTCGAGCCGATGCACCAGGCGCGGCTTCTCGCCCTTCTGGTTGCGCCAGGCCTCCAGCATGTCGTCGACATTGCGGGTGACGCCGGAGCCACCCTGCACGGCAAGGCCCGCCGGCTTGTTGAAGACGAAAACCTTGGGGTCCTCATGGATCAGCATCTTTGCGAGAACATCGGCATCGCCCTGGTTGCGGATCGAGTGGCCGGTCAGCGCGCTCTCGCCCTTCTTGTCCACCTCGAGCGGCGGGACACGCACCATCTGGCCGGGCTCGACGCGAGTGTCGGCCTTGACCCGTCCGCCATCGACACGGATCTGGCCGGAGCGCAGAAGCTTCTGCAGATGGCCGAAACCAAGGCCCGGGAAATGGGTCTTGAACCAGCGATCGAGCCGCATGCCCGCCTCGCCGGCTTCCACCGTGATCTGTTCAACGCCTGCCATATTCTTTTCGCTTATCCGTTTTCCGGCAGGGCTCGGCCCTGCTCTCGGCGCGGCAATAGCATTATGAAACGGTTCTTGCGAGCCAAAGTCCCAGAAACAGGGCGATAATGGCGCCAATGACGCTGGCAAGCGCATATCCGAACGCCGGCAGCGTGACTCCCCGCTCCCACAGCGTCGCGAAATCGAGCGAAAAGGCTGAGAAAGTGGTGAAGCCGCCGAGGATGCCGGTGGCAACGAACAACCTGAGTTCGTTCGATCCGCCGCGACGCGCCAGGATGGCGATGAACAGGCCCATGGCGAAGGAGCCGACGATGTTGATGACCATCGTGCCCCAGGGATAGTTGGGGCCGACAAGGCGCAGCGCGCCCATGCTGGTGAGATGACGAATGCCGGCGCCGATGCCGCCACCGACCACGACGAGAAGCAGATTGAACATGACCGCTTACTGCCCGCACTGGGGTGGCTCGGTCAATCCCTTGTGTTGTGGGCGGAACCGCACAGACCAGTCGAACTGGTCACCACTCAGGTGTCGTCCAGCCTGGATATCTCTTCCTGAACTCGGCGTAGAGGGCATCTATTTCCGTTGTGCTGACCGGGCGCACCTGTTCGTAGAGATAGCCCTTGACGTCGCCGGACAACTGATATGCCGCGATGCGCCTATATGCGGCGCCGATGCCTTTGCCCTCGACAATATATTGGTCCGGTATCGTGACACAAATCTGTGCACCCGATTGCAAATGAGTGACGGGCGGGTCGGTTACGACAACATATCTGGATTTCAACGTTCCCGGCCTGAATTGATCGCGACTATCAACCTGACAAGCCCACTCGATGCGGGGGTAGAGGTCTTTATCCATTTCATACAACAGCGAGTCGCTCATGACCGAGCTGGAGGCAAATACCGAAAAACGGTCCTCGGGTTCCATTTTTTCAAGAAGGTCATCAACAAGGCGTCTGTATTCAGGAAGATTGTCGAGGTGAAGAGGGAGCGTGGCTTCCCTGGCAAAAACGTAGCTGATCGGCGACAGCAACTGCCGGCCAAGCGGAAAAAAGGTACCAAAAAACGCCAACCCAGCGGCAATGGCTATCGCAATGGCTGACCATCGCGATCTCAGCGCCGGCGTCGAAACGATCGCAACGATTGCCTGGGCATATGCAGGGAAGAGCCAGAGAAACATTGGCATTGAATGATGGCGGTCCGGATCCTGCATCCGGGTAAAGAGAAAAAAGGTGAGTGCCGAAGCGACGGCACAGAACAAGGGAAATCCGTTTCGGCGTACAACAGAGATATAAAGGCCCAGTACGATCAACAGCCAGTTCACATAGCTGAGCCGGGACCCTACCTCGTCAATCTGCGAAACGAAGTTCGTCTTGTACCCGCTGTAAAGATCGCCGTAGCTGGTTCCCAGAATCTTGAGGATCAGAAGTTGCTGGAAGGCCAATGCGGCTCCGGCAACAACGAGAACCGCACACAAGCCCCCTATGACGGCATTCCTGAGTGCCGGAAAATTCCGGTCTTTTGCGACCTGCAACAAGCAGAAGAAGGCAGCGGAAATTCCGAGCCCTATAACCGAATAGGCATACCAGCGGCGTAGCACGAACGCCAACCACAGGCAGATGCCAACGCGTATTCCGCTGGTCACCGGTTCATGGGTCAGGAACTTCGATTTCCAAAGAAAATAGGTTGCCGCAGAAAGCGCGAGGCAGCCGGCAATGTCAGGCAACCCACGAAACGTCGCCGCCCAAAACGGCGTGTAGAGAAAGGCCGCAATCCAGACAGTGAGCCAGCTTCGCGATGAAGAGGTCTCGGTGGCCGCCTCCAGATAGCTCATTTTGCCTATGAAAAGAGCGGTCGGAACCAAGTAAGCCGCGACTATCCCGGCGATGTATGAAAGCCTCGAACCGCCGAAAACCATGTGAAACGGCATCAGCGGCACCAAAATTGCCGCGCTGTAATCATCCGTTGCGATTGAGGTCCGCAATTGGCTGAGCCACTGGAGAGGGCTGTCGGCCAACAGCGCGCCCTGCCGATTAAACGTGTCGAAATAGGCAGTGAAGTCCCAATAATAGACAGGCTCTTCAAGACTTACATAAATGGCTGCAAGGGCAATTCCCAGCAGAACGGTGCATAGATACGTTCTTGCCAAAACTCCGAGAGAGCTGTTCTTCGTCACTTGAGGCCGCCAGGAGGAGAAGAGGGAGAACTGTCGAAGCCAAAGGCCCGGGACTATCGTTTACGCAGCCAAGAGCCGTTCCGGCGCATCAGTGGCCCGCAAGATGGCCAGGTCTCACACATGCAGAGCGATCCGATGCTGCCGACAGAGCCGGCAGCATCGATGATCTCAAGCTCAGGTCGTCTCGGTCTTCTTCGGCTTGGTCGAACCGATCATCTTCCAGTTCTTGTAGAACATGGAATTGATGCGCTCGACGCTCACCGAGACGATGGCGAGCATGGCCGCGATCAGGCCGGGAACCGGGGATGGACGGATGATGTCCATGAACACGCAGTAGCGGCGGCCGTCATACTCGTTGACCGAGCGATGCAGCAGCGTGTCGTCGAAGATGAACAGCGGATTGTCGTACCAGTAGTTCTTGACGTTGCCGCACTCGATGAAAATCTCGGATTCCACCGGAATCAGATTGTAAAGGATGCGCAGGCTGAGCCGCAGCGGGCCGAAGTGCCAGGAGGTCGACTCGCGCTTGCTGAAGACGGAAACGGCGATGGTCTTGATGTATTTGAAATCCTTGTTGAACTCGGCGACGTTGTCGATCTTGTGCTTGCCGTACCACTGATAAACATACATGCCGCGCCGGCCGGCGCCGAAATTGGCGTCGATATCGGCGATGATCTCGTCCTTGCGTGCCTTGAAAATGTCCAGGACCTCATTGACCTCGCGCTGATAGTCGGCGGGAAACTGCTCCAGCTTCCAGACGCCTGGATTTCTGTAGCACAGCAGGTCCACCAGCAGATTGAACGGCGAAAGCAGCCAGGTGAACAAGCCGTTGCCGAGGAAGTAGCCGCTGAAAAGCGACAGATCCTTGCGATCGTTACGCAGCACGTCGATCAGGCCGCAAACGATGAAGATCGTCGTCAGGATGGGAATGAAATAGAAGCCAAGGGCGAGAAGCGGGATGGCAATTGCGAATTTGCGTAGGGATTTGCGAAGGGTTTTTGTCATTTTTCCACGCGCGACGCGCGATCCTGTTGCGAATGAGGTGCCCAAATCACGGCAACGACCACCGCCCGGTCGTGCGCCTTGATAAGGTTTTTTGGGTTACCACACAACGGCCCCTGCTATCGCGGCCGGCTGGCTGCCTTGTGAAGCCTGCCACTATCGGTCAACGCACCGCCGGCAGGCCAAGCTCGTCCCATTTTTCCCCGGGGACCAGATCGCCAACCAGGAATTCGAAGCCGACGGCGAAACCTCGTTTCGACGCGTGACGACGACCGGTTCACGCAAGCCAGCTATTCCCGTTCTTTGCGCAGCTTCGCCCAATAATCGAGCCGCTTCCTGATGTCGCGCTCGAAGCCGCGCTCGGGCGGATCATAAAAGGTCTGGCGGCCCATCTTCTCCGGAAAATAGTCCTGGCCCGAAAAGGCATCCGGCTCGTCATGATCATACCGGTAGCCGGCGCCGTAGTCCTCCGCTTTCATCAGCTTCGTCGGTGCGTTGAGGATGTGCTTGGGCGGCAGCAGCGAGCCGTGTTCCTTCGCGGCTCGCGTGGCTGCCTTGAACGCGTTGTAGACGGCGTTTGATTTGGGCGCGGTTGCGAGATAGACGGTGGCCTCGGCAAAAGCCAGTTCGCCCTCGGGCGAGCCTAGATAATCGTAGGCATCTTTGGCGGCGTTGGCGACGACCAGCGCCTGCGGATCGGCAAGCCCGATATCCTCCATCGCCATGCGCACCAGCCGGCGGCCAAGATAGAGCGGATCCTCGCCGGCATCGAACATGCGCGCAAGATAATAGAGAGCCGCGTCGGGGTCGGAGCCACGCACCGATTTGTGCAGCGCCGAGATCAGATTGTAATGGCCGTCCTGCCCTTTGTCGTAGATCGGCGCGCGGCGCTGGACGATGCGCTGCAGTCCTTCGGGATCGAAGACCTCGCCGGGCTTTGCCGCCCGCCAGACCTCTTCGGCAAGCGTCAGCGACGCGCGGCCGTCGCCATCGCTCATGCGGATGAGCATCGTTCGTGCCTCGTCGTCGAGCGGCAGCGCCCTGCCCTCGGCCTCCTCGGCCCGCGCTATCAGCTTGGCGATGCTCTCCTCGCCCAACGAATGGAAGACCAGGACGCGCGCGCGCGACAGCAGAGCGGCATTCAACTCGAAGGACGGATTCTCGGTCGTGGCGCCGACCAGCACGACGGTCCCGTCCTCCATGACAGGGAGAAAACTGTCCTGCTGGGCGCGGTTGAAGCGATGGATCTCGTCGACGAACAGCAAGGTCTGGCGGCCGTTCGTACGGCGCAGCTTGGCCGCTTCAAACACTTTTTTCAGATCGGCGACGCCGGAAAACACCGCCGATATCTGCTCGAACGCGAGACTGGTTTCGCCGGCCAGCAACCGCGCCACCGTGGTCTTGCCGGTGCCGGGCGGCCCCCAGAAGATCATCGAGCCGAGCGAGCCGGAACCGATCAGCCTGGTCAGCGCGCCGTCAGGGCCGGTCAGATGTTCCTGGCCGACGACCTCGCCAAGGTTTCTCGGCCGCAGCCTGTCGGCCAGCGGCCGCCCGGGCGACGCTTTTTCCGGTTCATCGACGCTGAACAGATCGGCCATGCACTTCTTTTTGGTTGGAGCATGAACCCAAAGGGACCTGCTCTAATAACGCAACACTTGACGCAGTATCTGCCCGCCGCGCTCGACGGTAAAGCGCCACCAGCGTGTATCCGTCTTGGCCGCCAGTTCCAGGGTCGCCGCGGTATCGATGATGGTGCCGTTCACCTCGCGCACGATGTCGCCCGGCTGGAAGCCGAAATCGGCGGCCGGCGAGTCGCGGTTGATGTCGACCACGGTCACGCCCTTGACGTCCGTGCGCAGGCCAAGCCGCTGAGCGAGCCGGGGCGACAGTTCCGCGACCTTTGCGCCCGAGAAGGGGCTGCGGCCATGCAACGTCAGTTCAGCAGCCTTCATGCCTTCTGGAGCGCGCTCCAGCGCGATGTCCATCGCCGCCTGCTGGCCTTTGGTCAGAACCGCGAAATTTGCAGTGGTGCCGATCGACAGCGTCGCCATCCGGTAGTCCAGCGCCTCGATGCTCTCGACCGGCTTGCCGTTGAGCTGCAGCACGACGTCGCCGGGTTTGAGCCCAGCCTTGGCGGCCGGTCCGGTCGCTTCGACCGACGAGACCAGTGCACCGGTCGGCTTCTCCATGCCGAGCGATTCGGCAATCTGCGGCGTCACCGCTTCGAACTCGGCGCCGATATAGGGCCGCTCGAAGAAGTCGAGCCCGGCCTTGGCGGCGTCGGCAAAGGCGCGAACCATGTTCGAGGGAATGGCGAAGCCGATGCCGATCGAACCACCGCCGCGGCTGTAGATGGCCGTGTTGATGCCTACCAGCTGGCCGCCCATGTTGATCAGCGCGCCGCCGGAATTGCCGGGGTTGATGGCAGCGTCGGTCTGGATGAAGAAGCTGGAATCCGACACGCCGATATGGCTGCGGGCAAGTGCCGAGACGATGCCGCTGGTCGTGGTCTGGCCGACGCCGAAGGGGTTGCCGATGGCCAGCAGCAGATCGCCGACCTCAAGCGCGTCGGAATCGCCGATGGCAATCACCGGAAACGGCTTGTCCGAGGAGATCTTAAGCACGGCAAGATCGAACGTCTCGTCCTTGAGCAGCACCTTGCTGTCGAATTCACGCCCGTCCGCGGTCGCCACCTTGACCTGATCGGCATCCTTGATGACGTGGTAATTGGTGACCACGACGCCGGTCGGGTCGACCAGCACGCCGGACCCGAGCGACGACTGAGCGCGCGGCTGCGAGCGGCCGAAGAATTCCTCGAAGAACGGATCTCCGTCGAAGGGCGACGTCACCTTGGCGGTCTGCGAGGCATAGACATTGACCACGGCCGGCGCCGTCTGCTTGACCAGCGGCGCAAACGAGAGCTGCACCTCCTCACGACCGAACGGAACGCGTTTGTCGGGACCGGACGTCGCGTTCTCGCCTTCAACGCCATGCAGCAGGTCCGTCAGCACGTCCGACAGGCCGGGATCGGTCTTTGTCTCCTCGGCCAATGCCTGCCTGGCCACCGGTGCGGCCGCAAACGCCATCATGGCGAAGAGCAGAACAAGGGGCAGTCGGTTGGCGCGCATTCACGAATCCTCCAGGGCGAGTTCGGGGGCATTGTCCCGACGATTGTGCGAAATGAAAGGCTAAGCCGCTGAAATCCGATTATTTTGAGGCCAAAGACCCTCGTTTCGCGCCAGGAGATCGGCTCTGATCTCCATCCATCGCTTTCAGAAAACCAAAAAGGGGCCCGCGGGCCCCTTTGAATTCAATACGGAAAACCGAGCCTTATGCGGCCGCGGCGTCCGCTTCGGTACCTTCGGCCTCGATACGGGCGCGGTCGCCGGCGCCCTTGGCCGAGGTATCGCGATCGACGAATTCGATGACCGCCATGGCAGCGTTATCACCGTGGCGGAAGCCCGCCTTCATGATGCGCAGGTAGCCGCCGTTGCGGGTGGCGTAGCGCGGGGCGATGGTGTCGAACAGGCGCTTGACGACGCCTTCATTGCCGATCTGCGCGATCACCTGGCGGCGGGCGTGCAGGTCGCCGCGCTTGCCGAGCGTCACCAGCTTCTCGACGATCGGACGCAAATCCTTCGCCTTCGGCAGGGTGGTGACGATCTGCTCGTGCTCGAGCAGCGACACGGCGAGGTTGGCGAACATCGACTTGCGATGGCTAATGCTTCGGGCGAAGCGGCGGCCTTTGAAACCGTGGCGCATGGCTCTTTTCCTTCTTCAGTTGCTCAAGAGGCCGCAGCCTCTGATGGTTTTCCGCATGACCGTCGGATCGAGCGGCCCACGCCGCCGATCCTTGGAATTCATGCTCAATATTGGTCTTCGTAACGCTTGGCGAGGTCTTCGATGTTTTCCGGCGGCCAGTCCGGCACTTCCATACCGAGGTGCAGGCCCATCGCCGCGAGGACTTCCTTGATCTCGTTCAGCGACTTGCGGCCGAAGTTCGGGGTGCGCAGCATCTCGGCTTCGGTCTTCTGGATCAGGTCGCCGATATAGACGATGTTGTCGTTCTTCAGGCAGTTGGCCGAACGCACCGAAAGCTCGAGCTCGTCGACCTTCTTGAGCAGCGCCGGGTTGAAGGCGAGCTCGGTGACGGCCTCGGTGGCGACTTCCTTCTGCGGTTCGTCGAAGTTGACGAACAGGCCGAGCTGGTCCTGCAGGATGCGGGCGGCGAAAGCCACCGCGTCCTCGCCGGTGATCGAACCGTCGGTCTCGATCGTCATGGTCAGCTTGTCATAGTCGAGAACCTGGCCCTCGCGGGTGTTCTCGACCTTGTAGGAAACCTTCTTGACCGGCGAATAGAGGCTGTCGACCGGGATGAGCCCGATCGGCGCGTCTTCGGCGCGGTTGCGGTCGGCCGGCACGTAACCCTTGCCGGTGTCGACGGTGAATTCCATGCGGATTTCCGCGCCCTCGTCCAGCGTGCAGATGACGTGGTCGGGGTTGAGGATCTCGACGTCGCCAACCGTCTGGATGTCGCCGGCAAGAACCGCACCGGGTCCCTGCTTGCGAACGACCATGCGCTTGGGGCCATCGCCTTCCATTCGGATGGCGATTTCCTTGATGTTCAAGACGATATCGGTGACGTCCTCGCGCACGCCGGCGATGGACGAGAATTCATGCAGAACGCCGTCGATCTGCACGGCGGTAACAGCCGCACCGCGCAGCGAAGACAGAAGCACGCGGCGCAGCGCGTTGCCCAGCGTCAGGCCAAAGCCACGCTCGAGCGGCTCGGCGACCAGCGTGGTCAGCGTCTTCTTCTTCGACGAGAACTCGATCTTGTTCGGCTTGATCAGTTCCTGCCAATTTTTCTGGATCATGATGCTTTCCTTCCGTTGACCCGCCACCATCCAATCGTGGCGGGCGACCTGGAATGCCGTGGAGGAGCGCCCCAAAGGGCGCTCGCGCGACGTTCGGTAAATTGCTTAGACGCGGCGCTTCTTGCGCGGGCGGCAGCCATTGTGCGGGATCGGCGTCACATCACGGATCGAGGTGATGGTGAAGCCAGCCGCCTGCAGGGCGCGCAGTGCCGATTCACGACCGGAGCCGGGTCCGCAGACCTCGACTTCGAGCATGCGCATGCCGTGTTCCTGGGCCTTCTTGGCAACATCCTCGGCAGCCATCTGGGCAGCGAACGGGGTCGACTTGCGCGAACCCTTGAAGCCCTGGGCACCGGCCGACGACCAGGCAATCGAATTGCCCTGCGCGTCGGTGATGGTGATCATCGTGTTGTTGAAGGTCGAATTGACGTGGGCAACGCCCGACGAAATGTTCTTGCGTTCGCGACGGCGAACACGGGCGGCTTCCTTGGCCATGATGGTCCTTTCAGTTGATCTCTACACCGCCGTAATGCCAGCGGCTCCACCTGGAGAGCGAGTAGTGAGTAGGGAATAGCGAATAGGGATTCCTACCCGCTATTGGCTACTCGCTATTCGCTCGCTTACTTCTTCTTGCCGGCGATCGACTTGGCCGGGCCCTTGCGGGTGCGCGCATTGGTATGCGTGCGCTGGCCGCGGACCGGCAGCGAGCGGCGGTGACGCAGGCCACGGTAGCAGCCGAGGTCCATGAGCCGCTTGATGTTCATCGAGACTTCGCGACGCAGGTCGCCCTCGACCTGATAATCGCGGTCGATCGCCTCGCGGATCTGCAGCACTTCCGCGTCGGTGAGCTGGTTGACGCGACGTTCGGCCGGGATGCCGACCTTGTCGACGATCTCCTGGGCGAACTTCTTGCCAATGCCGTGAATGTATTGAAGCGCAATGACGACGCGCTTGTTGGTCGGAATGTTGACGCCGGCTATACGAGCCATGTTCTTCTCTTCTCCATGTGGGCCGGCCAACCTTCAGAAAGGCGGGGTCCAGCGCTATCTTCAGTTGCCCCGCGTCCGGTGGAGGCCGGCCCATGCGGGAGTTTCCAGTTCAAAGCGGCTGCCTTGCCCTTGCGGACAAGCAAAGCCCATGCCTGATAGGAAGACGGGCCGCCATACCGCAGCGAACCGCTTCCGTCAAGTGCAATCGTTAATTCCCCCGCGCTGCGTCCTTGAGCACCGCTTCGATCTGCCCCGTCACCGCATCGATATCGGCCATGCCGTCGACGCTCCGGAGCTTGCCCTTGGCATAGTAGTAGCCAATCAGCGGCGACGTCTTCTTGTAGTACTCTCGCAGACGCTCCTCGAACACCGACGGATTGTCGTCCTTGCGAACAGGCAGACCGGCGGCCTGCGCCTCGTCGGCGCGCTTGACGATTCGACCGATCAGCGCCTTGTCGTCGACGACAAGCTCAATGACGGCGTCGAGGCCCTGGGAGCGATCCGAAAGCATCCGCTCGACCGCGTCGGCCTGCACCAGCGTCCGCGGATATCCGTCGAGGATGAACCCATTGGCGCAGTCGGCCTGATCGATACGCTCGGCGACGATCGCGTTGACGATGGCGTCGGACACCAGCTCACCGGCATCCATCACCGCCTTGGCGCGCTTGCCGACTTCGGTGCCAGCCTGGACGGCAGCACGCAGCATGTCGCCCGTCGAGAGCTGGGGTATGCCGTGTTTTTCTACCAGTCTTTGTGCTTGTGTCCCCTTGCCCGCTCCTGGCGGCCCAAGCAATATCAACCTCATCTGGCTTTCTTCCCCCCGCGCAGCTTCGACTTCTTGATCAGGCCTTCATACTGGTGCGCAATCAGGTGACCCTGAATCTGCGCAACCGTATCGAGCGTGACACTGACCACGATCAGAAGCGATGTGCCACCAAGGTAGAATGGTACGCCAGTCGCCGAGATCAGGAACTCCGGCAGCAGGCACACCAGCACCAGGTAGATGGCGCCGACGACGGTGATGCGGGTGAGAACGTAGTCGATATAATCGGCGGTGCGCTCGCCCGGACGATAGCCCGGGATGAAGCCGGAATGCTTCTTGAGCTGGTCGGCGGTGTCCTTCGGGTTGAAGACAATCGCTGTGTAGAAGAAGGCGAAGAACACGATCATCGCCGCGTAGAACGCCATGTAGAGCGGCTGGCCGTGGCCAAGCGAGGCCAGAACCGTGCTTGCCCAGGCCGGCATATTGGTCGTCTGCGAGAAGCCGGCGACGGTGGCCGGCAGCAGCAGCAGCGACGAGGCGAAGATCGGCGGAATGACGCCCGACGTGTTGAGCTTCAGCGGCAAATGCGAGGTATCGCCCTGGAACATGCGGTTGCCGACCTGGCGCTTCGGATACTGGATCAGCAAGCGGCGCTGGGCGCGCTCGAAGAACACGATCAAGGCGATGACGACGATGGCGAGCACGATGATCGCCAGGATCAGGCCGGTCGACAGGGCGCCGGTGCGGCCAAGCTCAAGCGTGCCTGAGATGGCATGCGGCAGGCCGGCGACGATGCCGGAGAAGATGATCAGCGAAATGCCGTTACCGATGCCGCGAGCGGTGATCTGCTCGCCGAGCCACATCAGGAACATCGTGCCGCCGACCAGCGTGACGACGGTCGAGATGCGGAAGAACATGCCGGGGTCGCTGACGATGCCGTTGCCGTTCTCCAGGCCCACCGAAATGCCATAGGCCTGAACCAGCGCAAGCAGCACCGTGCCGTAGCGCGTGTATTGGTTGATGACCTTGCGGCCCTGTTCGCCTTCCTTCTTCAGCGATTCCAGCGAAGGGATGACCGAGGTCATCAGCTGCATGATGATGGAGGCGGAGATGTAAGGCATGATGCCGAGCGCAAAGATCGCCATGCGCTGTACGGCGCCGCCGGCGAACATGTTGAACATGCCCAGCACGCCCTTGCTCTGCGAGGAGAAGGCCTGGGCGAAGGCTTCGGGATTGATGCCGGGAAGCGGAATATAGGTGCCGAGGCGATAGACCAGCAGCGCGCCGATCGTGAACCAGATGCGTTTCTTCAGATCCTCCGCCTTGGCGAAGGCCGAGAAATTCAGATTCGAGGCTAATTGTTCTGCAGCCGAAGCCATGCCTGATTCTCCGCTTGGTAACGCTTGATGGCCCTTGAGGTCAGGCGGTGCGTTTCACCGAAGCTCACGAGATAAGCTCCGGGCTCTAAACATGCAAGCGGCCGCGTCGACGCGGCCGCCTAAATTGCGCAGATCAAGGCGCGATCATGAGCAAAAAATGGATCCCACTCTTGCCGACCGCGCTTCAAATTGCCGTTACTCGGCAGCTGCCTTTTCCGGCAGTTTGACCGAGCCGCCAGCCTTCTCGATCTTCTCGATCGCGGCCTTGGAGGCGCCGGCAACGTCAAAGGCAAGCTTCGCCTTGATCTCGCCGTCCGAGAGGATGCGCACGCCGTCCTTGACGCGGCGGATAACGCCGGCGGCAACCAGCGATTCAGCCGTCACGGTCGCCTTGGCGTCGAGCTTCTTGGCGTCGATGGCCACCTGGATGCGGGCCAGCGACACGACGGTGAAGCTCTTGGCGAAGATGTTGTTGAAGCCACGCTTCGGCAGGCGCCGGTAGAGCGGCATCTGGCCACCCTCGAAGCCGTTGATGGCGACGCCGGAGCGGGCCTTCTGGCCCTTGACGCCGCGACCGCCGGTCTTGCCCGAGCCGGAGCCGATACCACGGCCGAGACGCTTCTTGGAGTGCGTCGCGCCGTCCTTGTCACGCAGATCGTTGAGTTTCATCTGAGTTCTCCTGCGCTCTGGCTCAGCCCTCGTCCACGACGCGGACGAGATGCTGGACGGCAGCGATCATGCCGCGCACGGAGGGCGTATCTTCCAGCGTGCGCTGCTTGTGCATCTTGTTGAGGCCGAGGCCGACCAGCGTCGCGCGCTGCTCCTTCGGGCGGCGGATCGGCGAACCGATCTGCTCAACGGTGATGGTCTTGGTTGCTTTCTTGGCCATGGTCAAAATCCCTGGTCAGATCGACTATTCTTCAGCCGCGACGGCGGTGCCGCGGCGGGCCTGAAGGGTCGAATACTTGATGCCGCGAGCAGCAGCCACATCCTTGGGATGCATCTGGCTCTTCAGCGCGTCGAAAGTGGCGCGAACCATGTTGTAGGGGTTCGACGAACCCATCGACTTGGCGACCACGTCATGCATGCCGAGCGTCTCGAAGACAGCGCGCATCGGGCCGCCGGCGATGATGCCGGTACCTTGCTTGGCAGCGCGCAGCAGCACGCGTCCGGCACCCCAGCGTCCTTCGACGTCGTGATGCAGCGTACGGCCCGAGCGCAGCGGCACGAAGATCATGTCGCGCTTGGCCGATTCAGTTGCCTTGCGGATGGCTTCCGGCACTTCGCGCGCCTTGCCGTGACCAAAGCCGACGCGGCCCTTCTGGTCGCCGACGACGACGAGTGCCGCAAAACCGAAGCGACGGCCGCCCTTGACGACCTTGGCGACGCGGTTGATGTGGACGAGCTTGTCCACCATGCCGTCGTCACGTTCTTCACGATCGCGGCCGCGGCCGCCATCCCTACGTTCCTGTGCCATATCCTGTTCCTTGTTTTTTTCCGGAAGCACGGTTGCTGATAAGATCCGGCGCCTCTGTGGGTCACCGGGGGCGAAAGTCATTCCCTTCGCATAATCTTTATCCGAAAAGTCTGCAACTTCTCGGGATCATGCTTAGAAGCTAAGACCGCCTTCGCGGGCAGCCTCGGCGAGCGCCTTGACGCGGCCGTGATAGATGTAGGCGCCGCGGTCGAAGACGACTTCCTTGACGCCGGCCTTGGTGGCGCGCTCGGCGATCAGCTTGCCGATCGCGGCGGCGGCGGCGGTATCGGCGCCGGTCTTGAGCGAACCCTTGAAGTCCTTCTCAAGCGTCGAAGCGGCAGCGATGGTGTGGCCCTTGGCGTCGTCGATGACCTGCACGTAGATGTTCTTCGACGTGCGGTGGACCGACAGACGAGGACGCTCACCGGCGACCTTCTTGATCTGGCGGCGGACGCGCTGCGCACGGCGCTGTGTGGATTCCTTGGTACCCATGATGGTCTTCCTTGCCTTCAAAAAACGGGGGCCGCCATATGCGGTAGGCGAAAGCGCCTCCCGCGACCGCTCCCCGCGGCGTTGATTTGCAGTGAATGGTGAATGGAAAAATGGTGAACGGTAGAAGCGGAGTGCCACCTGGCCCCTGCTCTATCCTACTGCCATTTCACCATTCACCATTCACCATTCACGACTACTTCTTCTTGCCTTCCTTGCGGACGATCTTCTCACCAGCATAGCGGACGCCCTTGCCCTTGTAGGGCTCGGGGCCACGATACTCGCGGATCTCGGCCGCAACCTGGCCGACCTGCTGCTTGTCGATGCCGGCCACGGTGATTTCAGTCGGCTTCGGCACGGTGATGGTGATGCCCTGCGGCGTCTCGTAGACGACGTCATGGCTGAAGCCAAGTGCCAGCTGCAGGTTCTTGCCCTGAAGTGCCGCGCGATAGCCGACGCCGGTGATCTCGAGCTTCTTTTCGAAACCGTCCTTGACGCCTTGCAGGATGTTGACGATCTGCGTGCGCGACATGCCCCACTTGGAGCGGGCGGTCTTGGTCTGGTCGCGCGGCTGAACAGCGATCTCGCTGCCTTCCATCTTGACCAGCACTTCGTCGTTCACCACGAACTTCAGCTCACCCTTGGGGCCCTTCGCCGTCACGGTCTGGCCGTTGACGGTCGCGGTCACGCCCTGCGGCAGCGAAACGGGTTTCTTACCAATACGAGACATTTTGTTGTCCTCGTCACTTCTCTTGTTTCAGGTCTCTGTCTTCGGGAACGATCCGAAGACCGGATTCCACTTTGCGGTCAGCTGCCAGATCAGAAGATCTGGCAGAGGATTTCACCGCCGACGTTCTGTTCACGTGCTTCGTGGTCGGCCATCACGCCCTTCGGTGTCGAAAGGATGGCGATGCCGAGGCCGTTGGCGACCTGCGGAATCGACTTGGCCGAAACATAGACGCGGCGGCCTGGCTTCGAGACGCGTGCGATTTCGCGCACGACCGGCGCGCCGTCGAAATACTTCAGCTCGATCTCGATTTCGGACTTGCCGTTGTCGAAGTCGGTCTGGCTGTAATCGCGGATATAGCCTTCAGCCTTCAGCACGTCGAGGACGCGGGTGCGCAGACGCGAGGCCGGCGTCGAAACGCTCGACTTCTTGCGGCCATACGCGTTGCGGATGCGGGTCAGCATATCGCCGAGAGGATCGCTCAATGACATGTTATGTCCTCCTTACCAGCTCGACTTGACCAGGCCCGGGATCTGGCCGTTGTTGCCGAGATCACGAAGCGCGATGCGCGATACTTTGAGCTTGCGATAGTAGGCACGCGGACGGCCGGTGACTTCGCAGCGGTTGCGGATGCGGATCTTGGCCGAGTTGCGCGGCATGGCGGCAAGCTTGAGCTGAGCGCGGAAGCGCTCTTCCATCGGCTTGGACTGATCCATGATGATCGCCTTGAGCGCAGCGCGCTTGGGACCGTACTGGTCGGCAAGTTTGCGGCGCCTGTTGTTCTTCTCGACTGAGCTGGTCTTTGCCATTTCAGATTTTTCCTTTTCTCGCTGCCGTTACTGGCGGAAGGGGAAGTTGAAGGCCTTGAGCAATGCCCTGGCTTCGTCGTCCGTCTTCGCAGTCGTACAAACGATGACGTCCATGCCCCAGATCTGATCAACCTTGTCGTAGTTGATCTCCGGGAACACGATGTGTTCCTTGATGCCCATGGCGTAGTTGCCACGGCCATCGAAGCTCTTCGGATTCAGTCCGCGGAAGTCGCGGACGCGCGGCAGTGCGATGTTCACGAGGCGGTCGAGGAACTCGTACATGCGTTCCTTGCGCAACGTGACCTTGGCGCCGATCGGCATCTTCTCGCGGACCTTGAAGCCGGCGATCGAATTGCGGGCGCGGGTGACGACGGCCTTCTGGCCGGCGATCATCGCCAGGTCTTCGGCCGCGATCGAAGGCTTCTTCGAATCGGCGGTCGCTTCGCCAACGCCCATGTTCAGCACGATCTTGTCGATGCGCGGAACCTGCATCTCGTTGTCGTAGCCGAACTGTTCCTGCAGCGCCTTGCGGATGGTCTCGTTGTAGACCTGCTTGAGGCGCGGCGTGTTCTGGGCCTTGGACTGTTTGCTTTCAGCCTTGGGCTTCGTGGTTTGAGCCTTAGCCATTGATGACTTCTCCCGAGCGCTTGGCGACGCGCACCTTCTTGCCGTCCTTCTGGAAGATGAAACCGACGCGGGTCGGCTTGCCATCCTTGGGGTCGGCCAGCGCGATGTTCGACAGCTGGATCGGCGCTTCCTTGGTGATGATCCCGCCCTCTTGGGACTGGGACTGCTTCTGGTGACGACGGATCATGTTGACGCCGCGCACCAGCGCGGTGTCTTCCTTCGGCTGTACCGAGAGGACTTCGCCCGAACGGCCCTTGTCCTTGCCGGCCAGCACGACGACCTTGTCGCCTTTTCTAATCTTTTGCATTGGTCCGGCTCCTTACAGCACTTCAGGCGCGAGCGAGATGATCTTCATGTGGTTCTTGGCGCGGAGTTCGCGCGGAACCGGTCCGAAGATACGCGTGCCGATCGGCTCTTTCTTGTTGTCGACGAGAACGGCCGCGTTCTTGTCGAAACGGATCACGCTGCCGTCCGGGCGGCGGATGTCCTTGGCCGTGCGAACCACGACCGCCTTCATCACATCGCCCTTCTTCACGCGGCCGCGCGGGATGGCTTCCTTGATCGACACCACGATGATGTCGCCCACGGAAGCGTATTTCCGCTTCGAGCCGCCCAGCACCTTGATGCACATGACACGACGGGCACCGGAATTATCCGCGACGTCGAGGTTTGTTTGCATCTGAATCATGACTGGCCGCCTTCTTCTTTTCTAACGGGATGGGCTCAAAGCCCCTCCCCGGTCTGTCCAAAATTCGTTGTTTACGCCCGAGGTCAGGCTTGGTCCGAAGACACGACGATCCAGCGCTTATCCTTGGAAATCGGCTTCGATTCCTGGATGAACACCTGATCGCCAACCTTGTGGGCGTTGTTCTCGTCGTGCGCCTTGTACTTCTTGGTCATGCGCACGGTCTTCTTCATCACGGGATGCGTGAAGCGCCGTTCGACCTTGACGACAACCGTCTTCTCGTTCTTGTCGCTGACGACGGTGCCCTGCAGAATGCGCTTTGGCATGGTTTTCGTCCTTAAGCCTTCTTAGCCGCGGACTTTTCCGCAGCGATGGTCTTGATACGCGCAATGTCCTTACGGACCTGTCTCACGCGCGCGGTCTTTTCAAGCTGGCCAGTGGCCTTCTGGAAGCGCAGGTTGAACTGCTCCTTCTTCAGGCTGGCCAGGTCGTCGGTCAGCTGGTCCTGGGTCTTGGTCCGGATGTCTTCGGCTTTCATGATCAGCCCGTCCTTATTCTGCGATGCGCTGCACGAAGCGCGTCTTGACCGAGAGCTTGGCCGCGCCGAGACGCAGCGCCTCACGGGCGATTTCTTCATTGACGCCGTCGATCTCGAACATGATGCGGCCCGGCTTGACGCGCGCCGCCCAGTAATCGACCGCGCCCTTGCCCTTGCCCATGCGGACTTCGGTCGGCTTCGAAGTGACCGGCACGTCCGGGAAAATACGGATCCAGACGCGACCAGCGCGCTTCATTTCACGCGTGATCGCGCGGCGGGCCGCCTCGATCTCACGCGCGGTAACGCGGTTCGGCTCAAGCGCCTTCAGCCCGAAACCACCGAAATCCAGATTGGTGCCGCCCTTTGCGGTACCATGGATACGGCCCTTGAACTGCTTGCGGAACTTTGTGCGCTTTGGCTGCAGCATCGTTCTAACTCCAAATTCCTAAATGTCTCAGGCGTTTTCGCGACGACGACCGCGTTCGCGATCACCACCACCGCCATGCGCAGCGTCACCCTCGGTCGCACGGCGCTCCGAAGCCATCGGGTCGTGCTCGAGGATCTCGCCCTTGAACACCCAGACCTTGACGCCGCAGATGCCATAAGCGGTGTGCGCCTCGGCAGTGCCGTAGTCGACGTCAGCACGAAGCGTATGCAGCGGCACGCGGCCTTCGCGATACCATTCCATGCGCGCAATCTCGGCGCCGCCGAGACGGCCGGCACAGTTGATGCGAATGCCTTCGGCACCGAGGCGCATGGCCGACTGAACGGCACGCTTCATGGCGCGGCGAAACGCGATACGACGCTCGAGCTGCTGGGCAATCGACTGGGCGACCAGGGTCGCGTCGATTTCCGGCTTGCGCACTTCGACGATGTTGAGGTGCGTCTCGGACTTCGTCATCTCCATCAGCTTCTTGCGAAGCTTCTCGATGTCGGCGCCCTTCTTGCCGATGATCAGACCCGGGCGCGCGGCATGGATGGTGACGCGGCACTTCTTGTGCGGACGCTCGATCACGACCTTCGAGATGGCAGCCTGCTTGAGCTCCTTCTCGAGATACTTGCGGATCTTGATGTCCTCATGCAGCAGCTTGCCGTACTCGCCGGTGTTCGCGAACCAGCGCGAATCCCAGGTGCGGTTGATGCCGAGGCGAAGACCGATCGGATTGACTTTCTGGCCCATTATGCGGCCTCCCCTTTTTCTTCGACTTCACGAACGACGATCGTGAGGTGCGAGAACGGCTTCTCGATACGGCTGGCGCGACCACGGCCACGGGCATGGAACCGCTTCATGACGATCGACTTGCCGACATAGGCTTCCGCCACGATCAGTGCATCGACATCCAGGTCGTGGTTGTTTTCCGCGTTGGCGATTGCCGATTCCAGCGTCTTCTTGACCGTGCCGGAAATCCGTTTGGCCGAGAATTCGAGATCGGAAAGCGCTGTCGCGACCTTCTTGCCGCGGATCAGCGCGGCAACCAGGTTCAGCTTCTGCGGGCTGATACGGATCGTGCGCAACACGGCGCGCGCTTCGTTATCAGCAAGCCTGCGCGGAGCTTTGGCCTTGCCCATGATTATTTCCTCTTCGCCTTCTTATCCGCGCCGTGACCGTAATAGGTCCGGGTCGGAGCGAATTCACCGAACTTGTGACCGACCATGTCCTCGTTCACCGAGACGGGAACATGCTTCTGGCCGTTGTAGACACCGAAGGTGAAGCCGACGAACTGCGGCAGGATGGTGGAGCGACGGCTCCACATCTTGATCACCTCATTGCGACCACCTTCACGAACCTTGTCCACCTTCTTGAGAAGGTAGCCGTCAATGAAGGGGCCTTTCCAAATCGAACGAGTCACTTGGCGTTACCTCTTCTTAGCTCTTGCGCTGATGGCGCGAGCGCAGGATGAACTTGTCGGTCGCCTTGTTGGACCGCGTCTTCTTGCCCTTGGTCGGCTTGCCCCAAGGCGAAACCGGATGGCGGCCACCCGAGGTGCGGCCTTCACCGCCGCCGTGCGGATGGTCGACCGGGTTCATGGTCACGCCGCGATTGTGCGGACGCTTGCCACGCCAGACCGTGCGACCGGCCTTGCCGTCATTGATGTTACCATGATCCGGATTGGACACGGCGCCGACGGTGGCCATGCAGGAGCCGTGAACGACACGCTGCTCGCCCGAGTTGAGGCGCAGGATCGCCATGCCCTGGTCACGACCGACCAGCTGGCCATAACCACCCGCCGAACGCGCGACCTGAGCGCCCTTGCCCGGCTTCAGCTCGATGTTGTGGACGATGGTGCCGACCGGCATCGAAGCCAGCGGCATCGCATTGCCCGGCTTCACGTCGACCGCTTCGCCGGACACGATCTTGTCGCCGGGAGCCAGACGCTGCGGAGCGATGATGTAGGACAGCTCGCCATCGTCATACTTGATCAGCGCGATGAAGGCGGTGCGGTTCGGATCGTATTCGATGCGCTCGACCGTGCCGACGACGTCGAACTTACGGCGCTTGAAGTCGATGATGCGGTACGAACGCTTGTGACCACCGCCGATGAAGCGGGCGGTGATGCGGCCGTGGTTGTTGCGGCCGCCCGACTTGGTCAGGCCTTCGGTCAGACCCTTGACGGGCTTGCCCTTGTAGAGGCCCGAGCGGTCGACGATAACCAGCTGACGGGTGCTGGGCGTTACCGGGTTGAATTTTTTCAGTGCCATGTTTCTGTCCTCGCGGCCTTGCTCAGAGACCCGTCGCGACGTCGATCGACTGGCCATCTGCCAGCGTCACAATCGCCTTCTTGACGTCGCTCTGGCGGCCAACCGTGCCACGGAAGCGCTTGATCTTGCCCTTGCGGACAAGCGTGTTCACGGCCATCACCTTGACGCCGAACAGCGCTTCGACGGCGGCCTTGATTTCCGGCTTCGACGCCTTCTTGGCGACGTTGAAGACGACCTGGTTCTGCTCGGAGGCCATGGTCGACTTTTCAGTGATCGCCGGCGAGACGATCACGTCGTAGTGACGAAGGTCGGTCATTTAAAGCGCTCCTCGAGAGCCTCGACGGCGGCCTTCGAAAGGACCAGCGTGCCGCGGCGCAGAATGTCGTAGACGTTGATGCCCTGGATGGGCAGCACGTCGATGTTGGGGATGTTCGTCGCCGCCAGCTTGAAATTCTTGTCAAGCTCGGCACCGCCGATCAGCAGGGCGTTGGTCAAGCCCAGCGTCGCGAAATTCGCGATCAGTGCCTTCGTCTTGGCCTCGGTCAGCTTCAGCTCGTCGATGATGATGATCGACGCGCTCTTGGCCTTGGCCGAGAGAGCATGCTTGAGGCCGAGAGCGCGAACCTTCTTCGGCAGTTCGTGCTCGTGACTGCGAACGACCGGGCCGTGGGCCTTGCCGCCGCCGCGGAACTGAGGAGCGCGTGCCGAATGGTGGCGGGCGCGGCCCGTACCCTTCTGCTTGTACATCTTGGCGCCGGTGCGCGCGATCTCGGCGCGGCCCTTGGCCTTGTGCGTGCCCTGCTGCTTCTTGGCGAGCTGCCAGCGCACGACGCGCTGCAGGATGTCCTCGCGCGGATCAAGGCCGAAAATCTCCTCGGAGAGTTTCACCTTGCCGGCGTCCTTGCCGCCAAGCGTTGTGATCTTGAGATCCATTATTCCGCTCCCTCTGTGGCCGGAGCCTCGTTCTTAGCAGCCGCCGCAACGGCGCGGATCGCGGCGGGCTTCGGCGCATTGGCCGGCAGTGCCACCTTGGCCGCGTCGCGGACCAGGATCCAGGCGCCCTTCGATCCGGGAACCGCACCGCGGATCAGGATAAGGCCGCGGTCGGCGTCGGTCGAGACGATCTCGACATTCTGCGTGGTGACGCGGGTGTCGCCCATGTGGCCAGCCATATGCTTGCCCTTGAACACCTTGCCCGGGTCCTGGCGCTGGCCGGTCGAACCGTGCGTACGGTGCGAGACCGAGTTACCGTGCGTCGCACGGCCACCGCCCATGTGGTGGCGCTTGATGACGCCCTGGAAACCCTTGCCGATCGTCGTGCCCGTCACATCGACCTTCTGGCCGGCGACAAAGTGCTCGACGGTGATCTCGGCGCCGACATCGATCATGTTGTCGGCGGAGACGCGGAACTCGGCGACCTTCGCCTTCGGCTCGACGGAAGCGGTCGCGAAATGGCCGCGCATCGCCTTCGACGTGTTCTTCACCTTGGCGAGGCCAACGCCGAGCTGAACGGCGGTGTAGCCATTCTTCTCTTGCGTGCGCTGGGCCACGACCTGGCAGTTCTCCATCTGGAGAACGGTGACGGGAACATGTTCCCCGGCATCGTTGTAGATGCGGGTCATTCCCACCTTCTTTGCAATCACACCTGAACGCATCGGTTCAATTCCTTTAGAGTTCCGGGCCAGGGGCACCGCCCCTTACCGCGCTCTCATTCCCTTAGAGCTTGATCTCGACGTCGACGCCGGCGGCCAGATCGAGCTTCATCAAAGCATCGACCGTCTGCGGGGTCGGATCGACGATGTCGAGCAGACGCTTATGCGTGCGCATCTCGAACTGCTCGCGGCTCTTCTTGTCGACGTGAGGCGACCGGTTGACCGTGAACTTTTCGATCCGCGTCGGCAGCGGAATGGGGCCGCGGACGTTGGCACCGGTGCGCTTTGCCGTCGACACGATTTCCTTCGTCGACGCGTCGAGCACGCGGTGGTCAAACGCCTTCAGGCGGATGCGGATATTCTGTCCGTTCATGCGTCACTTCCTTGTTCTGGCGCGGCGCGGGCAACTTCCGCGCCCGCGACAGATCGGTTTAAGTCCAAATTACTCTTTGATGGTGACGACGATGCCGGCACCGACGGTGCGACCGCCTTCACGGATGGCGAAGCGCAGCTTCTCTTCCATGGCGATCGGCACGATCAGCTCGACATCGACCGTGATGTTGTCGCCCGGCATCACCATCTCGGTGCCTTCCGGCAGCGACACGATGCCGGTCACGTCGGTCGTGCGGAAGTAGAACTGCGGACGGTAGTTGGTGAAGAACGGCGTGTGACGGCCACCCTCGTCCTTGGTCAGGATGTAGGCTTCGGCCACGAACTTCTTGTGCGGCTTGACCGTGCCCGGCTTGGCCAGAACCTGGCCGCGCT